>CAYQWI010000009.1:0-5533 GCA_964421165.1 uncultured Natronomonas sp. | reverse complement strand
AGGGGCTTTTTGTGGACGGAACGACCGGAGTCCCTCTGATTCTTACTGCACGGTGGCACCGCTACGCGGTGAAAAATATAATGTTTGAAATCGATACCTCGTTGGTCGGCGTCTACAGTCGGGTCAGGTTCGTCGCGCGGGGGCCTTTGTCGGCCTCCTCGATATCGAACTCAACCTCTTGGCCTTCTTCGAGGTCCGGGCCGCCGACATCTTCCATGTGGAAGAAGACATCCTCGTCCGCGTCCTCAGTGTCAATAAAGCCGTATCCGCCAGTGTCGTTGAAGAAATCAACCGTTCCGGTTGCCATCGTTTAACCAATGAGTACACCTACATATAACCTTTCCGGGACAGATCGGCGCGATCTCCCGGCGTTGTACAGCCCCCCGTCGGTCAGCTTCGCTCCCAGGCACTGGGTGCGATACCGAGACGGCGAACGACCGGTTGATACGCGATGGAGATTACGAGAATAATCGACAGCTCGATCCAAAAGCCCAAGTTTCCGATTGTCAGGCGTATAATAATTAGCGTGAGAAACACGATACTCAACAGCGCGATGTAGTGTGGAACGACTTCGAGGAGGTGCTCTGAATCGATCATATCTTTGCTCTGACCGGGAAGGCTAAAAATTGTACTGAAGAGTGTGCTATAGTAACAACTGGAATTATGTACCATACTGATCGCAGAGCTGTCATGCGATCATATATGTATTGACTTCCAGTGGCTACGATACCCGTTGAGCATCCCATAGGATTGTTTCCGATGATCGCTGCTGTCAAGGTACCGGTACACCAACCTGTCTCGGTCAGACTGCACCAGCAACTCGACATCAGCCGTCGACCTCTGAGCGAACTCACCACATCGGTTCTCTCCCGCTTCCGGAGCTTTTAAACGATTCGCTGGCCCACGTATGTTATAATGGCTTTTGAGGAACTACTGAACGATCCGGTGATTCAGAAGTACCTCCACGAGCTCGTCGGCCCGACGGGGATGCCCGTCGCCGCCGCGCCACCGGACGGCGAAGTCACCGACGAGGAACTCGCGGAGGAACTTGGACTCGAACTCAACGACGTTCGGCGGGCGCTTTTCATTCTCTACGAGAACGATCTGGCGTCGTATCGCCGCCTTCGTGACGAGGATTCGGGCTGGCTCACGTATCTGTGGACGTTCGAGTACGAGAACATCCCCGAACAGCTCGAATCGGAAATGCATCGGCTACGTGAAGCGCTGAATGAACGTCGCACGTACGAGGAGGAAAACGAGTTCTATCTCTGCGGCGAGTGCCAACTCCGATTCGAGTTCGGCGAGGCGATGGAGTTCGGTTTTCAATGCCCCCAATGCGGGAATCAGCTGGAAGCGATGGAGAACACACGGCTCGTTGAGGCGATGGAAAAACGGATCGAGGAACTCAACGAAGAGCTGAACATCGATACTGACGGGACTGTCGAAGCCTAATGGTCGTTCTCGCAACCAAAGTGTACGTCACCGGGGAAAGTCGGCGCAGGGCGATGGACTCTCTCGAATCGCTCGTCGGAAACGATCTCGACGAACTCGAAGTCGAATTCACTGTCGGGCTCAGAGACGACGGCTTTCCGTCAGTAACGATCACCGGCGAAGACGCTCCTGTGGCGCGGAACCTCCTCGAATCGGAATGGGGAGCGATCACGCCACACCGGACCGAAGGAGACAGTTACGTCGGAACGCTCGAATCGTGGGACGACGACGGCTTCGTTCTCGACGCGGGCGAGGATGTTCGAATCCCAAGCTCCGAACTCGGATTGGGGCCGGGTGACCCGGCTCAGATTCGAACGCGGTTTGGGCTCGTCCAGCACATGCCGCTTCGATTCGTCGAAGGCGGTGAGGGCGAACCCGCCCGCCTCGCCGACGCCGAGCGGGATCGCCTCTACGAGTGGACGCGTGGGACAGGTCGAGTTAACGCCAACAGCACGACCCGGGCACAACTTCGGGCAACGGTCAATCGATCAGGACACGCACAGGACATCGTCACCGTCGAACGACTCGGCCTCCTGGAGGGGAGTATCATCTGTCACGAAGGCACTGACGCCCCCGGTCTTCTTTCGGATATCGGTCCGCACCTCGAAGCCGAATTACTCGCAGTCGTCCCATAGCTATGAATCGTCGTCTGCTCGCCGTACTCGCGTTGGTCGTCGTCGTTGGACTCGCAGGCTGTACGACTCTCTTCGGAAGCGATGTCGACGATCCGGACGCTCTTTCGCAGGACGCTGAGTACAATTACGATTCCGAGAGTGACGCGTTCATCACGATCAACCGGGAGAACTACACCGCCGTCTACAACGTTTCCGCCAAGGTGACCGGCGACGAGGAAACCATCCAGCTGTGGCGAACGAACGCGTTCACGATCGAGAATCCGCTCGAGTTATCCGCTCTGCAGTTCCGTCACACGAACGGGACGATCGTTCGGTACGTCGACGGTGAGACGGTGATGATCCATCCCGATGGGACCGAAGAGCCGACGGACACACTCTCTGTAGATAGCACTCGACAGCGAACGATCGTTCACCTTCCTGCGGAGGACGGACAGCTGGCGTTTACCACGCCGAAGACGGGAAAGGAAGTCGCGATCAGAACGCCGGTTCACGGAAGCTACGAGGTCGCCTTACCGCCGGGGCGTGACGCGCAGTATCCGCTGTTGTCCCGGGTCCACCCGTCGAACGACGGACGGGAAGTCGTCGGCGACCGTGTTCACTTACAGTGGGAGAACGTCGAAACGTCAGTTATTACGCTTCGATGGTACCTCGACCGTGACCTGTGGCTCTTCGGCGGTTTAGGAGTCATCGCGGGGATCGCAGGAATCATCGGATCGATGTATTACTATCGGCAGATCAAACAGGCCAAAGCCAGACGCGAAGAGGAAGGAATCGACGTTGATTACGACGACGATGACGGTCCGAAAGGACCGCCACCCGGGATGCGGTAATCACGAGATCAGGGCTACCTTGGCCGCAGCCCTCGATATTTATTCGGTGCCCGCTCCAACGTCGGGTATGAATATCGCGATAGTGTCCGTCGGCGACGAGCTACTGTCCGGCGATACGGTCAACACGAACGCCGCGTGGCTCGGAGAACAGCTTACACAGCGCGGCGTCTCGATCGAACGAGTGACGACCGTTCCGGATCGGATTGCCGATATCGCCCGCGTCGTGAACGAGTACGCGGCCGAGTACGACGCTGTCATCGTAACGGGGGGTATCGGTCCGACACACGACGATCAAACGATGGACGCGGTCGCCGCAGCGGTCGGTCGATCCCTCGAAGCGAACGAGGCGGTCTTGCAGTGGATCACGGACGAGGGGGGCTACTCCCGAACGAGCCTCACGGAAGGAACGACGAAGCTTCCAAAGGGGTCGCGACCGCTTCACAACAGGGTCGGTGTCGCTCCCGGCTGTGTCGTCGAGAACATCTACGTCTTACCCGGCGTTCCCGAGGAGATGAAAGCGATGTTCGAGTCGGTGAAAGAGGAGTTCGACGGCGAGAAACGGTACGCCCAAAGCGTCGTCGTCGACGAACCCGAAAGCGCGTTGATCGATCGGATGCAGGAGTTACAGGAGCGGTTCAATGTCCGGGTCGGTAGCTATCCGGGCGAGCACGTTCGAATCAAGATCCTCAGCACGGATCCTGACGCGGTCGATACGGCGGTTGAGTGGTTACGCGAGAACAGCGAAGAAGCCGGCGAGTAGCGACTATCGGTACAGATACCAAAACCAGCCGACGGTTATCACGAGACTGGCGAGCAACACGACCCACGCAGACGCGTCGATAATGGCCGGGCTGTCCTCGTAAGCCTGTAAGAGTAGGTTCATATCCCGTCGTTCCGGCGGAGGGTTTATAATTAGTTCCTTTTGATTCGCGGTCTGTGCTCCGATAACATCGGCCCGGACGGCGGTTCGCCATACCGGACGGCTTTTGATCGACCGCTGCTAGTTTCTACTATGCGACACGTCGGGCTGATACTCAACCCCATCGCCGGGATGGGCGGACGCGTCGGACTGAAAGGGACGGATGGCAAAGTCGAAGAGGCCCGTCGTCGGGGGGCGGAGCCGAGATCGCCGGCGCGAGCACGAGAGGCGCTCGAACAGCTGCGGAGCCAGCCGGCTGACTGCAAGCTGTACACGTACGGCGGTGTTATGGGCGAGGAGGTCGCCGTCGATGTCGGATTCGACCCGATCGTGGTCGGATATCCGGACGGTGATGAGACCACCGCAGCCGATACCCGAGACGCTGTCCGGGCCCTCGTCGGCGTCTCTCCCGACGTACGAACCGGTGAGAACGATAACTCGGTACCGGAGGGGGGAGTCGATATTATCCTGTTCGTCGGCGGTGACGGAACTGCGGTTGACGTGGCGGAAACGCTGGAAGAACTCGACGATGACACCCCGATACTTGGGGCTCCTGGCGGGGTAAAAGTCTACTCGTCCGTCTTCGCGGTCACGCCGCGCGCTGCCGGTCGGATCGCGATGTCTTTCGATCGGACCGAGCGACGGGAAGTCAACGATCTCGACGAGGACGCCTATCGAGGCGGTGAGGTTCACACTGAATTAAAAGCGATCGCAACGGTCCCCGTCGACGACGATCTCCAGTCTTCGAAACAGATCGGCGGCGGCACCGTCGACGCGCTCGCGGCCGCGGTTGCCGCCGATATCCGAGACGACGATGCGACGTACGTGTTGGGCCCCGGTTCGACCGTCGACGCCGTCAAAGCCGAACTCGGTTTCGACGGGACACCGCTCGGCGTCGACGTCTGGAGGCGAGGGGACGTGCTCGTACGCGACGGCGGCGAGTCGGACATCCTTGAGTCTCTCGGCGACCGAAACGTTATCGTCGTGTCCCCGATCGGCGGACAGGGGTTCGTTTTCGGTCGTGGGAACGATCAGATCTCTCCCGCCGTAATCCGCCGCTCGGAGCTCCGGATTATCGCCTCGAGACAGAAGCTCTCCGAGATCGGTGTGCTCCGAGTCGATACCGGCGATGCCGATCTCGACGACGAACTCCGCGGCTGGCAGCGGGTTCGGACCGGAAAGTTCGAACAGCAGTTGCTGAAAGTCGTCTGATACGGACCGGTGTACCGAGATGCCGGTCATAGCCGGCCGGTATCGGTAACGGCTACAACAATCCGTTCGGGGAGTTAATTCGAAATCGAAGAAAGTGCACCACAGGCGTCGCACTTGAGCACTTTGACGCCGTTTTCTGTTTCGAACCGGGTATCGGGGAGTCCACACTCCGAACAGAGTACGTAGCGCTCTGCGTACTCCTCCATCGCTTCCCGGACGCGATCCGCACCGAACGAGCCGGTCAGCCGAAGCCGTCCTCGATCGTCGATCGAAGCGCTGGTCCCGAGTTCGTTCTGAAGGTACGTCATTACGTGCTTGTCGTCACGATCCAGCGCATCGAGCGTCTCCTGAAAGTTCTCGTAGACGGTGGCGTGTCCCTCTTCACGCACGTTCGGGTCAGGTAGTGAAAATCGGCTGGCGGACGCTTGGATGTCCTGCGTTTCTTC
>CAYQWI010000008.1:0-15936 GCA_964421165.1 uncultured Natronomonas sp. | reverse complement strand
TTCATCGAGGACTCGCCGGACTGGAACGTCTCCAGGCAGCGCTACTGGGGGATTCCGATCCCGATCTGGACCCCCGACGGGTGGGACGGGGACGTCGACGACGCCATCGTCATCGGCACCCGCGACGAGCTCGCCGAACGGGTCGATCAGAACGTCGATCCGGACGCGATCGATATCCACAAAGACACCGTCGACGAGCTGACGATCACCGAAGACGGGATCACCTACACCCGCGTACCGGACGTCTTCGACGTGTGGCTGGACTCCTCGGTCGCCTCGTGGGGAACGATCGGCTACCCGAGAAACGAGGAGGCCTTCGAGGAACTGTGGCCCGCCGACCTCATCATGGAAGCGCACGACCAGACACGCGGGTGGTTCTGGTCACAGCTCGGGATGGCGACCGCCGCGATGGGCGAGGTCCCCTACAAGGACGTCCTCATGCACGGGTGGGCGCTCGCGGAGGACGGCCGCAAGATGTCGAAATCGATCGGCAACATCGTCGCGCCACAGGAGGCGATCGAGCGGCACGGATCCGATCCGATGCGGCTGTTCCTGTTGAGCCAGAAGCCACAGGGCGACGACATGCGCTTTTCGTGGGACGAGATGGAGAACCGAAAGCGCGATCTCAACATCCTCTGGAACGTCTTTCGGTTCCCGCTGCCGTACATGCGGCTCGACGACGTCGACCCGGCGACGCTCGACGTGGGGGAGGCGGCTCTCGAAACAGTTGATGAGTGGGTGCTGTCGCGGCTCCAGTCGGTCGTCGGAGAGATGAGCGAACAGTGGGACGCCTACCGCCAGGACAAGGCACTCGACGCCCTCCTCGAGTTCATCGTCGAGGACATCTCGCGGTTCTACATCCAGGTCGTCCGCGAGCGGATGTGGGAGGAAGACGACTCGGCGAGCAAGCTCGCCGCCTACGCAACGCTGTATCACGTTCTCGTCGAGACGACGAAGCTCCTCGCGCCCTACGCGCCGTTCGTCACCGAAGAGATTTACGGGACCCTGACCGGCGACGACGGATACGAGACGGTCCACATGTGCGCGTGGCCCGAAGTCGACGACGCGTTCCACGATCCCGAACTCGAAACGGACATCGAGATCGTCGCCGCCGTCGAGGAGGCCGGCTCGAACGCCCGCCAACAGGCCGAACGGAAGCTCCGATGGCCCGTCACGCGCGTCGTCGTCGCGGCGAACGACGCCGAGGCGGCCGGCGCGGTCGATCGCCAGCGCGAACTCCTCCGCGACCGGCTCAACGCCCGCGAAATCGAGCTGATCGATCCCGATTCGGACTGGGAGGAACTGTCCTACAGCGCCCGCGCGGATATGTCGGTTCTCGGTCCGACCTTCGGCGGGGATGCCGGCGAGATCATGAACGCGATCAACGCAGTCTCGGTGGACGAGCCGTCGATCGAGACGCTCCGTGCGGCCGTCGCAGACGAACTCGGTCGTGAGGTCGAGTTGACTGCGGAGATGATCGAGTTTAACACCGAAACGCCCGGCAGCGTCGAGGGGACAGCTTTCAACGTCGACGGGAAGGACCGCGGCGTCGTCTACGTCGATACGACGCTCACCGACGACATCGAAAGCGAAGGCTACGCCCGTGAACTGATCCGACGGATTCAGGAGATGCGAAAGGAGCTCGATCTCGATATCGACGCCGAGATCCGGGTCGACTACGAGATCGAGGACGACCGGATCACCGACCTCGTGGCGGAACACGAAGACCTCATCGCTCGGGAGGTCCGCGCGGCCGAGTTCGGACCCGTCGAGGACGGCCACGCGCAGACGTGGGCGGTCGAGGAAACCGATATCTACATTTCCATCGTGGCCGTCTCCGAGCGGTAATGAACTCCCGAGCGGTCGTTCTCACGGTCCTCTGTTTCGGCTGTCTTCTCGGCGGTATGGTCGCCGTTACGGGACCGGCGGCGGCCTCGGAGTCGATCGAGATCGAGAACACGCTCGCACAGTCGTCGAGCGACGATCGGATCGACATCGAAACGCGGGTGTCGATCCCGTCCTCGACGACTCGACTCGAAATAACGCTCCCCGAGGGAGTCGACGTCTACGAGACGAACGGCTTCGAACGGACCGACGATCGGACCTACGAGTGGACGGAATCGACGGCTGAGCCGACGGTCCGCTACGAGTACGAGGGGAGCGTCTACGGCGCTCGCGGCGATCGGGAGGGATACTTCTTCGTCGTCGCCGACGAGTGGGCGCTCGTCCGAACGCCCGGGATCGACGTTTCGTGGTCGACTACCGATCCCGATACCGAAATCGTCCGAAACAACGTCGTCGACGGCGAGGGAGTCGCGAGCTCTCACATGGCGTACCTCGGTCCGGACGAGGAATACACCGGCGCGGCGGCCGGCGAGGAGTTCCGACTCGTCGTCCCCGAGGCCGCCGATCTCAGAGAGGATCCCGAAGAGGTCATCGAAACCCTCGAACGCGCGTCAGAGCGGCTGTCGGTCGGCGAGCGCGAATCGGACGTGTTCGTCGTCGCCGCACCGACCGCAGAGCACACGTGGGGGCCGGCGGGCCTCCAGCGAGGTGATCGCGGCGATATGTGGGTCAGAGATGTCGAGCCACTAGGAGCGACCCGCGATACGTGGGTCCACGAGTACGTCCACACCCGACAGCAGTACGCGCCGACCGCGGAAACCCGCTGGACGATCGAAGGGCTGGCGGACTACTACGCCGCCTTGCTGTCGTACGAATCCGGCTCGATCACCTACGAGGCGTTCCGCGATCGGCTCGAGGAAGGGACCGACGAGGAGTACGCCGACGTCCGGTTAGCCGACCCGGAAACGTGGGACGGCACCGACGCGGATTACGACCGCGGGATGCTCGTCTTCGCCCACCTCGACGTACTGCTTCGGACCGAAGCGGACGCGTCGATCGACGCCGTCATCGGCGGCGTGAACGAGCGGGGTCGAGAGCTGACACAGCGGCGGTTCCTCGACGCCGTCGAGGCGGCCGGCGGCAGCGAGGTTCGAGCCGCCGCCGAACAGTACACCGAAACGACCGACCACCCGCCTATCGCGACCCGAAGCGAGCACGTCGCCGCGTTCGGCGGTCCCGACATTCGGTACTCGATCGAGGAAACGGCCGTGTCGGGACCGTACCGCAGCGGCGCGCTCGAAGGATCCCGAATCGTCGCCGGAGAAACGCTCGAACTGACCGTGGCGGTCGAAAACGTCGGAACCGAGACGGGGGCGTTCGACGCCGAACTCCGGATCGACGGCGAGTCCGCTTCGGCCGTCACCGGCGAACTCGAATCCGGCGATCGGACGGGAGTGACGTTGGAACACACCTTCGGCTCGGCCGGCGAGTTCGACGTTTCGGTGGGAACCGACCGAACGACGGTGATCGTCGAAGAACCCGCGGAGATCTCGGTAACTGATCTCGCGACCGAGCCGAGCGAAACGACCGCCGGCGAGTCCGTCACGCTCCGGGCGACAGTCGAATCGGCGGCCGATCGACCGGCGGCCGGCGAGGTCGTCTTCACCGTCGACGGAGACGCCGTCGGAACCGAGCCAGTCCGAATCGGGGAGGGAACGAAATCCGTCGAAACGACCGTATCATTCGATAGCGGTGGCGAATACACAGTTTCGGCCGGAGACGTATCGACGACCGTCTTCGTCGAGGACGCCGCTGAAAATGACTCGACCGTTCCGGAACCCGATCCGTCGGCAGTCGACGATATGGCCGGATTCGGTCCAGCGGTCGCCGTCGTCGCGCTCGTGTTCGCAGCCGTGCTGGCGAGACGGTCGTAGAGGCGGATCGAAGCGGCGATGTCGAACGTCTCAATAGCTGATAGAATCGGCGTGCCGAACACAGGGCGTGAACGCAGCGCTAGAGCGCGGTCGGTCGTGGCTACCGGTGATCGTCAGTGTCGCTGCGTACGAACCGTTTGAGTTGGGTCTGAACGATTGTTTAACTGGAGTGTCTACCCGTGCGCTTTCGGTTCACGATCTCTCTGTGGCGAATATCCGGTGTTATACCGATATGGAGTAATGACACAGGCATTCCATTCAGCCACTCACGTCGGCTGGTTGAGTTTGATTCTGATAATACTTCCATGAGGCTCGTTTTCCTCGAACGCGAGTGTACCGCCGGAGAGTTTCACGATCCAGTTGACGAGCCACAAGCCGAGCCCGCTCCCGTGATACAGCGGTTCGATCTCGTATTCGCGGGTGAGTACGTTGACTTCTTCCTCCGGGATTCCTGGCCCGTTATCGGCAACCTCGATTCGAACAGCATCCTCACACGCGCTGACGTCGAGGGACACTTCCGGCGGCTCTCGGTCGTTGTGAACGAGTGCGTTGTCGATCAGCTCCCCAATAGCTCGCCCGATCTGTTGTATCGCGGTGACAGCGGCCGTCTCTGGATGGGTAACCCCAACCGCAGCCTCGGGATGCTCCTCGCGGATGTCCGCCACGACGCGCTGGCAAACACCCACAATGTCGAACGTCTGTCGATCGGGACGGTCGGAGAGGAGTTCGACGATCTCCCGCTCTTTTTCGACGGTTTTCATGAGCTCTCGGCTCGTTTCGATGATCACCCCAGTCTCATCGGTCACGCCGTCAACGTCGGCCTGAATCGTCTCTGCAAACCCCTGGATTGTTGTCATATCGTTCCGTAGGTTGTGGCGGAGCACGCGATCCAGAACTTCTAATTGCCGTGTCTGATCGATCCGCTCGGAGATGTCGATCCCCACGCCGATCATCCGCTCGGGAGCGTTCTCCGAATCCGTAAACAGACGTGCACGAACGAGGATCCAGATAAACTCACCAGACGTATGACGAAACCGAAACTCCTGCTCGAAGCCGGTTCTCCGTTGCAGCGCCCGCTCAAAAGTTTCTTCAACCGTCGATCGATCCTCGGGATGTACTCGTTCGATGAATGCTTCATACGTGCCGTCGAACGTACCGGGCTCGAGCCCGAGTACCCGTTCCATTGAGGCTTCCCAAAAGACAGTCTCGGCCTCGATGTCCCATTCCCAGACGCCGGCATTGGCCGTCTCCACCGCGAGCTCCAGACGCTGTTGTATCTCCCGTTGCTCCCGTTCACGCTGCTTGCGGTCGGTGACGTCGCGTGTGAGTGCGATAAACCGGTCTCTCTCTTGGGACCCCCCTTCGACTCTGCTGATCCAGACTTCGCAGGGATACGTTGAGCAGTCTTTCCGTCGATGAGTCCCCTCAACCTCGGCTTTGTGTATCGATCCGGGATCCATCGACTCCCATTCGCTCCGCACGAGTTCCTCGTCGATCCCGACTTCGAAGTCGAATACGTCCATCGAGAGTAACTCCTCGCGCGTATAGCCCAGCTTCTCGATGAGCGTCTCGTTGACATCGAGAACCTCTCCTTCAAGATCGTGGACAACGATCCCGTCAGGTGCCTCATCAAACAGGAGTCGGAGTCGGTCTTTGCTCCGTTCGAGCTCGCGTTCTCGTTTTTTTAATTCGGTGATGTCACGGCTGTATCCAAGCACCGCCTCCTCGCCACTGTCCGACGCCTCGTATGGGATTTTCGTGGTCTGCAGGATCTTCGTTTCGCCGTCGGCCGTCGTCAGTTCCTCTTCAGGTATCTCTTTGGGTTCACCGGACTCGATGACTTCGTGGTCGTCCGCACGGAACTCATCAGCTTCTTCCGCACTGGGGATAATTTCGGGCTCGCGTTTCCCTTCGACCTCCTCGGGCGTCAGTCCATACGCCTCGGCTGTAGCCTCGTTTGCCAAGAGATACTCGCCCGCGCGGTTCTTTGCGAAGATCAGGTCGGGAACGAGATCGATGATCTGTCTGAGTTCCTTCTGCGATGCTTCGAGAGCGTTCTCGTATTCTTTCTGGTCGGGGATATCTTGAAACACGAAATCGATGTAGGTCGTTCCGTTTTTATCCCTGACAAATGCCGTAACACGCCCCCAGATGAGTTGACCACCGAGCCGCTTGAATTGAGCTTCCGTGGTCGCCGCTCCTGTGGTTTCGAGCGCTTCGAAGAACACCTCATGCCCTTCGGTGTCGATCCATAGGTCCGTAATTGACTGCTCCAGTAGTTCGTCTTTCGAGGATGCCCCTGCGATAGCTACGAGGCGGTCGTTTGCTTCCAATAACTCCCCCCCTGATTCCTGATCTGCCCACCCCACGCCGATGGGGAGATTCGTCCAGAGCGTTTCGTACTCTTCGAGTTCGCGCTCACGCTCTTTCCGCTCCGTGATATCGCGTTGGATAGCGACGAACCCCTCAACCGTGTCCGACTCATCCCGGAGCGGGGCGATCGTCTGTTCTGCATAAAAGTGCTCACCCGGACGAGTCGCGTTGATAATTTCACTCTCCCAGACATCCCCCTGAAGGATTGTCTCCCACATCGATTCGTAGTACTGAATCGGCTGTTCGCCGGATTTCAGAATCTGCGGGGTTCGGCCAACAGCTTCATCCGCAGCGTATCCTGTCAGCTCTTCGAACGCAGGGTTTACGTATTCGATCGTTCCGTCGGTATCGGTGATGAAGATCGCATCAGCGGCCTGCTCGACGGCCCGGCGAAACCGGCGCGCTTCTTCGCGGACCTCCATGTCGTGATAGGCGTACGCAATCGTCGTGCTCAGCTCTTCGAGAACTGCCAGTTCCTCTGTATCGAACGCGTTCGTCCGATCGGCATAGACGTTCAACACACCATAAAGCGTTTCCTCATATACCAGCGGAATGGCAGCACTGGATCGATATCCGCGTTTCAGCGCCTCTTCTCGCCAGAGTTCGTACGCTGGATCCGCTGGAATGTTCTGCATCACCTGTATCTCGTGAGTCTGAACCGCTTTTCCGGTCGGCCCCTGTGCGGTCGGCCTCTCGTCGGTCGTGATCGTGATTTCACCGAGATAGCCCTCTTCAACGCCTGCAGCAGCACGCCCGGTCACTACCTGCGAGTCGGGATCGTGCGCTCCGATCCAGGCAAACAGATACGGATCGGAGCGGCTGAGGAGTTCGCAGACACGCTCGTCGATTTCCTCTCTCGTCGAGGCGTGAATGAGTTCTCGTGTGAGCTCACGAACGGTCGTGTTGATCCGCTCCTGTTCGGCCGCATAGGCTGTCGCCTGCACCTGTGAGATCACGTCGAGCGCTCGATCTACCAGCCGCGAGGCCTGCGTTTCGCTCCCATCCCGGGGGACATAATCCGTGACGCCGGCATCGATTGCGTCATTGATGAGGTCACTCGTCAGATCTTCGACAAACAGGAGACACGGGAGCTCGGGGAACGAATCACGGACAGTACGGAGTAACTCAGTTCCGGACGCATCCGCGAGCGCGTTCGAACTGATGACACAATCGATCAGTTCGGCGTTCGCTTCCAGCCGATCGATCGCCTCGGATCGACCCGGTGCCGTCGAAAGTTCCGCAGCGCTCTGTCGGTCCTCGAAGGCAGACCTGATCTGCGTTTCAGTCTCCGTATCGAACCCGACACAGAGGATGTGAGGTGCGTCAACGCTCATTTCTCACGCCTCCGGCGCTCGAAGCGGTGAGACAAGAATAGAGACATCGTTGTGACTGTTCATTGACTAGACTCCTCATCAACCTGTGGTAATTCTACGTAGAACACACTTCCTTCGGGGTCGTTATCTTCGACCCACACGTCTCCACCGTACTGATCGACGAGCGTGCGGACGAGGTACAGTCCGATTCCGGTACCCGGACTGTCGAGTCCCTTCTCACCTTTCCCAAAGATCGTCTCCTTTTGCCCGTCGGGGACTCCCGGCCCGTTGTCCGCAACCGCGACCGTGAGTGTTTCATCACCGACCGTGGTCGAGATCTGGACGGTTGGCGCGTCTTTGTGGTTGTGGACCACCGCGTTCTGAATGAGGTTCCGAAACACGGCTTCGAGCAGACCGTTCCCTCGAACCGTGATCTCCGGGATCCGGTCCTCGACGGTGATGACGGCCTGATCGAACTTCGAGCGGGCGTTCTCGATCGGGGGAGCGAGATGTCGGTCGAGCCTGACAGATTCGACATCTTCCTCGGTACTCAACATGGTATCGGACAGATCCCTGGCGGTCTTCGTCAGTTCGATCGCGTTCTCGGTCGCTTTCAGTACTGCCTCGAGATCGTCTCGCCCCTTTTGCTCGACGTGCTCATCGAGGAGATTTGCCCGCCCCTTGACGACCGTCATATCGTTGCGGATGTCGTGGCGGACAACCTGATTGAGCACACTCAGATTGTCTCTTTGCTCTTCGAGCTGCTGTTCGTACTTGACTCGCTCTGTTACATCGATATTACTCTCGGCCATCTGTACGACGTTGCCGTCAGCATCGAAGATCGGTGCGGCATACACCTGATAGACACGCTCGTTTCCGTCGTCGTCGTAGTGGACGTGCTCGACAGTTTGGGGTTCACCCGATTCTGAGACATCCGAGAGTGGGCACGCAATCGCTTGGTCTCCCTCATCACACGGCCGTTCTCTGTTATGTGTGACTTCATAGCATGTTTCTCCTTCGCTGACGTTTGCCAGAGAGTTTGTGTGTTCGATCGTGTAATCATCCGCATTGAGAACGTAGAACGGGTACGGCAGGCTTTCGATGGTCCGTTCGAAGAAGTCACGTTCCGCTTCCAGCGCCGCCTCGTATTCGGTGTGGACGCTCCGATCCCGCCCGATCCCAGCCATCACGGGTTCACCGGTCGGATCCTCGAACGTATGTGCGATGAACTCATACGGGATCGAGTCGCCCTCTGCGGTTAGAAAGTCCAACTGGACACGAGTCCGTCCCGTTTCGAAGGTCTCTTCGACGGCTGCTTGGACGGACTCCATGTCTTCCTCGGCGAATAGATCTGCCGCGTTCATCGACTCGATCTCATCATGCTGATAGCCTGTCACCTCTTCGAGCGCCGCATTCCACTGTTCGAAATCGCCGTTGGCATCCAGCACGTACACGACGTCCTCGATCGCATCCAGCAGGTCGTCAGTGAACGCTTTTTGCCGTTCGAGCGCTTCGTGCTGCTCTAGTTGGTTAAGCGCGGTACGGACGTTTTGAGCGAGAATTTCTGCGATTCTGATTTCTCTGTCCGAAAATTCCACCTCGCCTTTGGCCCCACAAGCGAAGATTCCATGCTCGCCGAGCGGCAGGACAACCGCTGATTGGATCGGGACATCCGCAGCGAGGTCTTCGGTCGGGATCGGACTCCGAATTACAGTTTCATCAGTTTCGATCACATCCCACAACCAACTGTCGCTTGAATGCGTCGGCGTAGGCGTCCCCGCCTCTTCGAGAAGTGTTTGATGCTCCTCGGAGTTCGCCACGAGTGTGAGCTCCGTATCCCCCTCAACTGGGAACCACACTGAGGGAAGCGAAAACTCAAGCAGATCTTGGGCTGCATCGACGGTGATCTCTGCAACGTCCTGTTTCGATTCGGCATCAATAATCCGTCTTGTCGTGTCGTGCAGCGTCGAGAGCCGCTGTTCGTACGCTTTCCGGTCGGTAATGTCTCGGCTACTCAAAAGCAGGCCTTCGACATCCGGGTCATCGAGCAGGTTTCGTGCAGTGGACTCGATCCAGCGGTAGCTCCCATCGGCACATTGAAACCGGAACTCCTGGATTGTCTCGTCCTCATTTCCTTCGATAAAAGCTTCAATGTCATCGAGCCGATCTTCGCGGTCTTCGGGATGGACATACTCGAAGCCGTTCTCGCCTATCAACTCGCCGGGGTCGAATCCAAGAATACGCTCGGCAGCCGAACTGGTGTACTCGATGGTTCCGTCCGGCTCGATCAGCGTGATCATATCGTTTGCACTTTCGAGGTACGCCCGCTGTCGTTCGAGTTCACGCTCTCGCTCCTTTCGGTCAGTAATATCACGAATGAGCGCGACGAACCGATTCGATTCCGGTCCGTTCGATCGGACCTTGCTCACCCACACCTCGACCGGAAACGTCGATCCGTCCTTCCGTCGATGGCGCCCTTCCACTTCGAGTCGGTGCATCGATCCGAGGTCCATCGATTGCCACTCGGTCTTGATCGCCCCTTCATCGAGCTTGATATCGAGAGCGAAGACATCCATCGACAGCAGTTCCTCGCGCGTGTAGCCGAGTTGGTTACACATCGTCTCATTAACATCGAGGATCTGCCCGTCGGAGTCGTGAACAATAACCCCATCCGGAGCCTCGTCGAACAGTGCCTGGAGCCGTTTCCGCTGGTGAGTCAGTTCGCGTTCACGCTGTTTTCGGTCCGTAATGTCCCGTGAAACTCCGATAATTCGCGTCACTCGGCCATCTTCAAAAAGCGGTGTGAGCTTCGTGTGCCACTCGACCGTTCCCGTTGGATGGTCGATCGTCTCATCGTATTCGATCGTCTCTTCGAGTTCAATACATCGACGAAAATTCGCGGTGACTTCCGCTCCCTCTTCTGTTTCGAGTATCTCCTCAGGACTATTCCCACAGGATTCATCAACAGTGATGCCAGTGATCTCCTCGTGAGCAGGATTGTTCCGTCGAAACGAAAATGAGATCTCGCCGCCGTCGTGTTCGACATCGAACACGAAGACTGCATCGTCCATAGTCTCGAAGACTGTCTCGTATTCCAATCCGGTGACTACCGAATCCTCGTTCCGGGTGATTGAATGCTTGGCTGACCCGGTATCACCTTTCTTCGTGGACTCGTCCTTCGGTTCCTCTCTATTCATATCGCAAAATGATATTCAATCGAGATAATACCAACTACTTAACCGTACAACAGCGCTGGTTGGTATACACTGCCACTGACCGGCTGATTCACCCATTTGGTGTGAAAGCAACCGTATCTGACTGTTGACGACACCCCCCCTATGTTGAGCATGGCGGGACAAACCTATCACTCACTGAGGATGTCAACAAGGCCATCGAAGGCGATCACAACGCGTCGGCGATCGACGGTGCGACGCTGACCGCCGAAACGGCCCGCTCGATCGTATCGGTTCCGCAGACCGCATCGACGCCCGCGTTCGCCAGTTTCGTCCGGGCGTTGGCTGCAAGCATCGGATGGACGCAGGTGACGAACACGCGCGCCGGATCGGAGAGCTGTTCGATCGCGGTACTCATCGTCGACCCGGTCGCGATGATGTCGTCGATCAACACCACGTCGCGACCGGCCGTGGTGGCGTCGCTCGGCTGAATCTCGACGTCGGTGTCGGAATGCCGTATCTTCTCGAAGTAGTCCGTCTCGCCCCCGCCGTAGGCGTCCCGGACTGCCTCGGCGAGTTCGATCGCTCCCGAATCGGGTGAAAGAAAGAGCGGCTCGGAGAGCTCCGGCAGCGGTTCGGCGAGACGACCGGCGGCGTCGATCGACGAACAGGGTACGTCGAAGAAGCCAGTGACGGCTTCCTCGTGCGGATTGATCGTCAGGACACGATCGGTACCGGTCGAGATCGCGCGCGCCATCGCGCGCGCCGAGATCGGCTCACCCGGTTCGAAGGCCTTGTCCTGTCGGGCGTATCCCATGTACGGAATGACGGTGACGACCTCGTCAGCGCGCGCGCTGGCTGCGTCCTGTAACTGGAGCAACTCGACGTGTGCGGCGTCCGAAGCCGTCGAGGCGACGACGATCGCTCGATCGCCAGCCTCGGGGACGCGAACGAGCCGCTCACCGTCGGCGAACCGTTCGTACTCGACGGCAGCGAGTGACTCGTCGAGTTCGGCCGCGAGCGACGCGGCGACCTCCTGTGAGTCGGAACCCGGAATGATCATATTCGGGGCTCCGTGGCCCGCGGGTAAACCCGTTTTCGTTCGAGGCTCGCGGGTCGTTTCACTCCCCGCTCGTAATTCTGAGACTCGCTACCGCTCGTCTCACCGCTCGCGGATCGTTCCACTCCCCGCTCGTAATTCTGAGACTCGCTACCGCTCGTCTCACCGCTCGCGGACGACGACGAACTCCGCGAGGTCCTCCAGGTACTCCACGGCGGGCGACTCGCCCGGATCGGCCGCCGAAAGCGACGAGAGCGCGGCGTCGGACTCCGACCTCGCGCGTGCGTTGATTTCATCGATCGTCAGATCGGTTATCTGTACCAGCGAGGGTCGCTCCATCTCGACATCCTGTCCTGTCGGTTTCCCGAGTGTCTCGGCCTCGGCAGTCTCATCGAGAACGTCGTCGCGGATTTGAAAGGCGATTCCGACGCGCTCGGCGTAGTTACCGAACGATTCGATGGTGTACGCGTCGGCGCCGGCGGCGATCGCGCCCAACTCGGCGGCGGCGCGAAACAGCGCGCCGGTCTTTCGACGGGCGAGTTCCATGTACTCCGACTCGGAGGTCGGCCGATCGACGAGTTCTGTCGCTTCCCCCTCGCCGAGTTCGACCATCGCCTCGGCGACGGCGCGCATCGCGCGATCGTCGTTGCCGAACAGCGAGAACGCCTCACCGAGCAGCCCGTCGCTCGTCGCGATCGACGGGCCGTGGCCGAACGCCGTCCACGCGCTTTCGACGCCGCGTCGAAGCGACGATTCGTCGATGATGTCGTCGACGACGAGCGAGGCGTTGTGGACCAACTCGATTCCGACGGCGAAATCGATCGCGTTGGCGGACGGAACGGTTCCCCGGCCGTCCTCGCCGACGAGTTCGCCGCCCGCGGCTTCGAACGCGAGAAGGGTCACCATCGGTCGAACGCGTTTGCCCCCCGAAAGCGAGACGTGCGCTAACCGCTCCGTCATCGCCTCCGGTTCCGTGGCGTCGATCACGGTCGCCAGCCGCGACTCGACAAGCGCCCGACGGCGCTCAAGATACTCCATGATACCGGATATGGGCGGTGCTCGGAAGTACGTGACGAAACCGCCGGACAGAGGTGTGCGAGGAACGGCTATAAATCACCGACCCTCGTAGCTTTGGCATGGACGTACTCGGTGACGTGATCGGTCGCGAGCGGCGTTCGGACGATCCGGCACTCTCGGCACCGGCAACCGGCCGGCGGTACGATTATCGTCGGTTCTGTACGAGTGCCTGGAAGACCGGTAACTTTCTGCGACACCTCGGAATTCGGAGCGGCGTCGGAGTCGCTATCGCTGACGATCCGGTCCCGGAGACGGTGTTGACGCTGTACGGGACGGCGCTCCTCGGCGGAATCGTAACCTTCGGTCCGCCCCGCGAAATCGAGTCCGAAACGCGTGCGCTGATCGCTCCAGTCACTGATATCGACGCGTACGAGACGGGTCCATCGACGAAACGGGTCGTCTACGGCGGTCCGCCCGACGACCCGTCGGTCTCGTATTTCGAGCGCGACGTGTGGAGCGAAAACCCGACCGAGTCGCCGAATCACGTCGCACCGGACGATTCGTTGCTTCGGGCGGACGGAGACGACTACAGCCACGCCGACGTGTTGCAGTTCGCACGAGCGGTTATCGATCGAAACGGGATCGAACCCGAAAGTACCGTCGCCGTCCGCGGATCGTTCTCCGAGCCGACGGTCGTCGTCGCGGGACTCGTCGCTCCGATCGTCGCCGGAGCACAGATCTCGATCGGGCCGAAAAGCGACGGCGATCACATCGTCGGCGGCCCGGAAAGTGATCTCCACGGCGAGATCGTATAGCGGTGATCGGTGTGCCGCCGGAGAAAAAGGTGATTCGGGTACATCCCCACCCGAAGCGTCTTCGGGAACCGAAACGACGGACCGTCGAACCTCGCAACGAGTCCTACTGAGGGATACATCAAAAGATCGGAGGCTATTATAATAGGCAGTACCCCGTGAGTATTGTTGCCGATAGTCAGGACGGAATCGGGGGTTTATGCACTCCGGGATCGATCACCGGAAGAAGGAACGACCGTATGACGAACCAATCGAACGCGTTCTTGGGGACAGAGAGACGGGAGCTGTTCGCCGAGGGGCCCGTCATCGTGTTCACGTGGCGAAACGAAGCGGGGTGGCCGGTCGAGTACGTTTCGCCGAACGTCGAACACCTGTTCGGCTACTCGCCGGGGGAACTGCGTGCGACTGATCCGCCATACGCCGAGTTGATCCACGACGACGATCTCGATCGGGTGATTCGGGAAGTCAAAGAACACAGCGACGACACGACCGACCGATTCCACCACGCGCCGTATCGAATGGTGACGAGAGACGGGGACGTGCGGTGGGTTCTCGATTACACACAGGTGCTCCGCGACTGCGGGGAGATACTCGGGTACAGGGGATACGTCGTGGACATCACGGAGTACAAAGAGCAGCTCGAATACATCACCGCGCTCAACGCCACAATCCGATCGTTACAGAAAGCACTGATCGGTGCGGAGTCCAGAGAGGAGATCCACGACCACGTCTGTCGGTTACTCTCCGATCTCGAATGTTTCGAGGGAGCCTGGGTCGGAACGATCGACCCAACCGTAGACGAGGTCGTTCCAACCGCGCAATCCGGCGTTTCCGAAACGCATCTCGACGCGATACCACGTTCGCTCGATACCGATTCCCCCACCCCGGCCGTTCGAATAGCGAACAGGCGATCGCCCACGGGGGAACACCGCACGTTCGACGGGAAATCCGAAGACCCCCAGCGCGCGATGAACGTACCCGGTGGAGTTCGCTCCGCGTTCGCCGTTCCGATCAGTCACCGCGGGATGTTTCACGAAGTGTTGACGATCTACGGTACCGAACCGGACGCGTTCGACGGTCGTATCCGAGAGCTGTTGCTCGAACTCGGTTCCCTCGTCGGGTACGCGATCACGGCGGTCGAGCGTCGGAACGCGTTATACAGCGACGGGACCCGGGCTCTCGTCCTCGAAGTAGCGATCGACGAAAACGATCCACTCCGTTCGCTCGCAGCAGAGCTATCGACCCCGATCGAAGTTCGAAGCGTGAGTAGACGGAAGCAAAACACGCCTCTCCTGTACTGTTTGATTCCAGATGTCGACAGAGAGGAAGCGATCGACGCCGGTCGAGACGTTTCCGAAATCAGGTCAATAAAAGCACTTCCGGGAGGCGAAACATCGATTTACGAGCTTGTTACGACCGGACAGTGTGCCGCTTCGAAGATGACCGCACTCGGTGCGAGTCTTCGAGCAATGCGTGTCTTCGAACACCACTGTGAGCTCGTTCTATCAGTGTCTCGACACCGCGATCGACGGCGGTTTATCGAGCAAGTTCGGGAGCTGTTCGGCGACGCGGAGTTGAAAGCCGAACGAGGGGTAGACCCATCCGAAGCGATGCCGTGGCCGACGCTTCTTTCGGACGCACTCACCGAAAAACAGCGGAACGTGTTGAAAACGGCGTATTACTCGGGGTATTTCGACGAACACCGAAAACAGACCGGCGCGGAGATCGCCGAACGGCTCGGGATCGCTCAGCCGACGTTTTCCAGCCATATGCGCGCCGCCCAGCGAAACCTCTTCTCGGTGATCTGGGGTGAGTCCGAAGGCGAATACTCGTTCGAGTGAGGGGTTGACGCTACCGATCTCCGGATTCGATCCGGATGGTCGCACCGCCCGGATCCGGCCGAAACTCCGAGATATCAGCGCGGGCGAAGACGTTTACCGGCGAAGCCGCGCGGGGCTCGTCCCCGACGCTCGCCGGCGTCGGACCCCAGAACAGACAGACCGCGTTCCCCTGCGGCCAGTACGCGAGCGCGCCGGGGTCGACCTCGGCTCTCGCCGATTCGGCCGGCACATCGACACCGGTCCGAAAGTACAGTTCGTCGCCCCAACGGGTCGCGTCGCCTTCGAGCGGGAGCGCGCGCTCGATCGCCGCGCGCGTTTCGGGGGCCTCGTCGGTCCACTCGCCGGAGAGTTCGGTTCCGTCGACGATGACTCGGAGATCGCTCATCTGTGGATCGAACGTTTCGCGTCCGGGATAATATAACTACACCAGTGTCGGTGGCGGGGAACGATTCGAGCGCGAAGAGTACCGTAGCCGATTGGCTGTTTCTACGCCCGAGAGTCGGCGGTGCTTTTGGATATATCATCGAGAGCGTATGAGTCCCTACGAGAATCCTATCAGAAGCGGTTT
>CAYQWI010000007.1:0-16055 GCA_964421165.1 uncultured Natronomonas sp. | reverse complement strand
GAAGACGGCTACCACGAGCGGCTCCGAAGTCTCTGCGACGAGTACGGCTCGCTCTTGATCTTCGACGAGGTCATCACCGGGTTCCGCGTCGGCGGCTTGCAGTGTGCACAGGGGGCGTTCGGAATCGACCCCGACCTCACGACGTTCGGCAAGATCATCGGCGGCGGTTTCCCGGTCGGCGCGATCGGCGGCAAAACCGAGTATATCGAGCAGTTCTCCCCCGCGGGCGACGTGTTTCAGGCCGGCACGTTCTCCGGGCATCCGGTGACGATGGCCGCCGGTCTCGAGACGCTGAAATACTGCGCCGAGAACGACGTGTACGACCACGTCAACGGGCTGGGTCGACAGCTTCGCGAGGGGCTCTCCGACCTCGTCGACGACCACGCTCCCGAGTACACCGTCGTCGGCTCCGGCTCGCTCTTCAAGCTCGTCTTCACCCGCGCGGACAGCCCCGTCCAAAGCGACGGCTGTGCGAACGGCTGTCGACAGGATCCGGACTGTGATCGCTACGGCGACTGCCCGAAACGGGGGACAGACGTGCGCCGCGCGGAGACCGACCGCTACGCTCGGCTGTTCCGTCCCGCCATGCGCGAACAGGGCGTTCTCGTCTCCCAAAACCAGTTCGAGGCGAACTTCGTCTCCTACGGCCACACCGAAGCCGACGTCGAGGAGACGCTCGAGGCGTACAAACACGCGCTGTGAGCGCAGTCATTCGAAAATAAACCCGTCGGCACGGTCGGGAACGGTGATCACCGGAACGTCGGCGTCGTGTATCAGTCGGCTCGCTGGATCACCGGCGATGACCTGCGCCCACCGATCGAGCCCCCGCGGACAGAACGCGATAAGCGTCGCATCGACCGCGTCGGTCCCGTCGATGATCGTCTCCGCGACTTCCCGCCCCTGTAGTGTCACCCACTCCAGCCGGACGTCGTCTCGGTCCAGAACGCTGATAAACGTCCCGTAGATCTCCTCGGCGAAGTGGTTTCGCCCGCGAACGATCGCCGCTTCCGAACCGTCGTCCTCGGTGACGTGTGTGATGATCAGCGTCGTCTCCGAGTCGACGTACGGTCTGAGGGCTCTCGCCGTCTGTGCGGCGTCGTCGGGGTCGGCGAGCGGTACGAGGATCCGTTCGAAGAGCGCGTCGTCCATACGCTTACAGCGCTCGAAAACGCCAAAAATATGCCGTCCGTCGGGAGGTGGATCGGACCCTCTCGCTCAATCGTCGGCCGGCGACGGCGCCGGCGAGGCGTCCAACTCGGGATCGTCCGCGTAGGGGTACCACGTCATCTTCGTGTTACCGAGATACGGATCCTCGTAGGACGTCTCCTCCGCCTCGGCGAGGTCGGCGAGTTCGTCCTCGTCGTGACGCGCGATGAACTCGCGGAACGACTCGCCCTCGACCGATTCGTCCTCGTACGTTCGAAGCAAATTCCGGATGTAGCCCGGTACCTCGTCGGCGGCGACGCGCATCTCGACCCACTCGGCGAACCGCGGGTTCTCGCCGAGACCGCCGCCCAACCCGATGTCGAACGCCTCGACCGGCTCGCCGTCCTTTCGCGTCTTCATCCCGCGAAGGGAGATGTCGGCGATCTGGGGCTGCGCACAGGAGGCGGTACAGCCAGACAGATGGACGTGGAACTCCTCGATCCCGCCCGGCAACTCGACGTTGTCTTTCAGCCAGCGGGCGTACCGGACCATCCGGTTCTTCGTCTCGACGATCGACAGCGAACAGTACTCGGTTCCGGTACAGGCGATCGATCCCCGGAGGAACGGGTGGGGATCGGGGGAGTAGTATTCGAGGAGATCCTCGTCGAGGAACGAATCGAGATCCTCCTCGGCGATGTCGGCGACGATGATGTTCTGTCGCTGGGTCAATCCGATCAACTCGGAGCCGTACGCCTCTGCGAGCTCCGCGAGTTCGATCACGTCATCGGCGCCCATCCGCCCGACGAGCACCGACAGGCCGACGAAGTAGCTCCCGTCGCTTTGCTCGTGGACGCCGACGTAATCGCCGATCTCGTCGGATCGTCCGGCGTTGTAGCTGTACTGCTCGCGGAGATCTTCACCGGCCGTCTTCAGTTCGAAATCGACGTACTCCTCTTGGAGCACACGACGGAGCTTCTCTGGACCCCACTCGTCGACAAGGAACTTGATTCGGGCGTTGAACCGATCCTCGCGGTCGCCGTAATCGCGAAAGAGCGCCGAAACCCCGCCCGCTACCGCTGTCACTTCGTCCTCGGTGACGAACACGTCGATATCGCGGGCGAAGCGGGGTTCTTTGCGAGCGAGTCCGCCGCCGACAGTCACGTTGAACCCCTTCGTTTCCTCTCCATCGATCGCTTTGGTCGCGGGTTCGAATCCGAGGTCGTTGATTTCGGCCTGCCCCGAGCCGCGGGTGTCGCCGGTGACGGCGACTTTCCACTTCCGAGGCAGATCCGCGTGGTCGTCGTTGCGCTTGAACGTCTCGTGGAGCTCTTGGATCACCGGCCACGCGTCGATGTGCTCTTTGTCGTCGCGTCCGGCCACGGGCGAGCCGACGATGTTCCGCCACGAGTCGCCGCACGCCTGAATCGTCGATAGATCGTGCGCTTCGAGTTTCTCGAAGACGTCCGGGATGTCCTTCAGTTGAATCCAGTGTAACTGAATCGACTGTCTGGTCGTCCAGTCACAGTAGGCGCCGCCGAATTCGGGGTTTTCGACCGGTCCACGGGCGTACTCGTTCGCGACTTCGCCGACGACGCGGAGCTGTTCGGGCGTCAGCCGTCCGTTCGGCGTCCCGATCCGCATCATGAAATACGACTCCTGGCCGTTCCGCTGGTGGTACAGCCCCCACCATTTGAACCGTTCGAACCACGCGTCGCGCTCGTCTTCGGGGATCGAACTCCAACCCTCCTCCGCGAACCGATTGAGATGCTCTCGGACCTCCGTCCCGTAGACCTCGTCTTTCCAGCCTTCGACCTTGCTCGGCATACTCCCACTCAACACCGCCGATCATATACCGCCGCCCGTCGCGTCAAACCTGCCCGCGGGTCACTCGATTCGGCCAGTGTTGCCGGTTACTCGTCCGAGGTGGCGAGCCGGCGTCGTCGGTCCGGCACGTGGACGCTCGTCGGATCGACGGCGAGAAACCGCCCCGGTTCGCTCCCGACGACCCGGCCGAGCGTCAGCCAGTCCGTGACACCGCTCGCGCCGCACTCGATGCACTGTCCGGCGATACGCCCCTCGATATCGGGATGGTCAACCCCGATCTCGACGAACCCCTCCGCCAGGAAATCCGCTATCTCACACGAACAAAAGTCGTGGCTCGCGAGCCACCACAGGTCGCTGACGTTCAGCCGGCGGTCGTCGTCGACGCTCAGCCACGCGCCGTCGTCGAGTTGGTGAATCGAGGTCGCCATACTGGTGACTGACGCCGGGTTCGGGTAAGCCCATCGGCGGTCACAGCAGTTGCCTGACGTACTGTGATCTGGTGACCCGTCTGTCAGCCGAAACACGCAGAAAGCGGTCGAATATCCAGTATTCGACTGTCCGAAAAAGAGGCGTTATCGTCCGGAATACGGGAGCCCGGGCAGTGTTTAGGGACGCAGCGTCGCTTAAGACCCAATACGGCATACGACTCGGTGATGACGCAACGACAGCGGGAGCCGACGCGGCAGCACGCGTCCGCCGATGTCGCCCCCGAACTGTACGAGGAGGATGGACAATGACGAGTCGAGACGAGGAGCCGATCGATACGAGCCACCTGGACGACGTCGCCGACGGCTGCGGCTGTACCGAGATCTGGGAGCACATGTCCGAAGAACGCGACTCCAACGGCGAGGACTGATGCGCTGTACGTCCCCGTCACGGCGGCGAGACGCTTTTTACCCCGCTCTCCCTATCGCTTTCAGATGACCGATAACCCGGGCGAGATCCCCCCGACCGATCGTAAATCTCCGGTCGGAGAACCCGTTATCCGACGCGATCCGAAGGTCGCCGGAGAGCGGGCGGTCCGGTTCGATCCGAACGACCCCGAAAGCGTCGCGGAGGCCGCCGACACCGTCCGTCGATTCGCCTCTAACACCACCGGCAGCGAGGACAACGTCTACATGCTTCGGGGCGCGGCCGCCTGCGCCGCGTTGGTCCGCGGTACCGGTTCGTACAAAACGGCCGCCGAGCGGGCCGGCGGGGAGGCATCGGTCTCGTTCATCCGCAAGTGGGCTCGGGTTCACGATCTCCCGCGGCCGATTCGCCGCCACGTCGCGCTGGGCGAAATCGCGCCGACGGCGGCGAAACACATCGCCCGCGTCTCCGGCGAGTCGAGATTCCTGCTCGCGTGGGCGACGCTCGATCACGACCTCACCGTCCGAGACGTTCGATCGCTCGCCTCTCGGATCAACGAGGGACTGAGCGTCGAGGACGCCCTCGCCGCCGAAGGGATCGACCTCGGCGCGCTGTCGGTGTCGTTACCGCCCGAGATGTACCGGGAACTGCGCCGCCACGCCGCGCTCGAGGAGACCGATCCCGACGAGATCGTCGCGCGCGCTCGCCGAGTACCTGTAATCCCAATCGAAAGAGTTTATCAACGGCCACGGCAAGTGAGTAATGAGGGCCGATAGCTCAGTCCGGCAGAGCGTCTGGCTTTTAACCAGACGGTCGGGGGTTCAACTCCCTCTCGGCCCGTGCAACGAGACGGTGAGCATCGCGAACCGTCGAGTGAACCGGTACGAGAGGATTGACCCCTAAAAGACGCAGCGCCGAGCAACGCGAGGCGACCGTCTTTTTTCGGTTCAACTCCCTCTCGGCCCGCACCCTGTTCCGAACAAGCCGGCGAGTAGCGCCGAGCAGCAGCGAGGGCTCTTTGTCAAACCGCGAGGAACGATACGGTTCTGAGAGTTGAACCCGACGAGTCGCAGCGCCGAGCAACGCGAGGCGACCGTCTCGGCTCGGTTCAACTCCCTCTCGGCCCGTACAGTACATCCGTGAGCGTAGCGACTTTCCTTCCTCTCGGCCCGCCTATCTAACGACCGTTACGGGGACCGGCGATCGCCGAAAGATCGTCTCGGCGACGTTTCCGACGAGCAGTCGATCCGACAGGCTTCCGCTGTGTGTCCCGATGACGACGGTGTCGAACGCCTCCGCCCGGTTGAGGATCGCACGCGAGGGGTGTCCGACCGCGACTTCGGTCGCGATCTCTCTGCCGCGCTCGGCGGCGATCTCGCGGGCGGCTTCCAAAACGTCGTCTGCGCGCTCTTCGGCCGCTTTCTTCACGTCGTCCGACAGTGCGATCCCGACCGCCTGTCCCATCATCGCTGACGGTTCTCCGACGACGCACAGCACGGTGGTCTCCGCATCCGGGTGTGCTTCGAGGGCGTATTCGAGCGCTCGCTCGGCCATCTCCGAACCGTCCATCGGTACGAGAACGCGTGAGATCATAGGTGACCTACGACACAGGGCTCAATAAACACCCGTACAGAGCGGACCGATCGGTTGTCGCACAGGACAGCGTTTGATCGATCCGTAATCCCCGATAACGGAGCCGTCGCCTGCAAAAGTTAAGGCAGGCCCGCCCCCGATGTTCCACATGGACTACGACCTCGCTATCGAGAGCGCGCCAGAGACGATCCCGGGCGGGACCGGGATTTTGCTTATCCATCCGAGCACCGGCGAAACGGATCGGATCGACACCGACTTTTTGAAGATCGACACCGACCGGATTCTGGTCATCTCGACGCGGACGACCGCGCGCGAAGTCCAGCAGAAACTGGAGTATTACGACGTCGACGAGACCAAAGCGGACATCCTCGATACGCTGTCGGTCGAGCGGGGGTACTCGCGGCGGTCTTCCGAGCACGTTCACTACGTCTCCGCACCGGACGACCTCGACGGGATCGTCGAGACGACACGGGAGTTCCTCGACGAACACGGGGGGAAACGGCGGATCAGCCTCGATTCGGTGACGGAAATGGCGTACTACGCCGACGAGGAACGGGCGCTCGAAACCGTCGAGAAGCTACTCGGGTTGCTCGAGGAGTACGACGCGGTCGGGCTGTTCCACCTCTCGGAGGAAGTCCACGACGCGGCCGACGTCGAGGCGTTCAAATCGCTGTTCGACGGGATCGTCTATCTCGACGCGGACGGCTCCGTCAGGAGCGAGTTTTAACGCGGCCGGATTCGGTCACGCCGCCGTTTCCGGAGCCGAGCGTCCGACGACGGGGAGAAACGCCGCGAGGATAACCGTCGCGAGCGTGAGGATCGCCAGGAGGATGAACATCTCATCGAACCGATCGAGATCGGCGGCGATTCCGAACAGGATCGGGCTCACCGAACCGATCGTGAAGACGAGCGTTCTGAGGATGCCGAATCCCGTCCCTTCGACGTCCGACGGAAGCGCGTTGACGAGGTACGATTCCGTCGACGTTTCGTAGGCGAGAAGCGTCCCGAGCACGACCGAAAGAATGGCGAGCGCCCACACGCCGTCAACGAGCGTGAGCCCGGCGAGCGCGGGAACCGAAATCGCCACGATCGCGAAGGTGTATCTGACGTCCCACCGATCGTATATCAACCCCGAAATCGGGTGGACGAACGCCGTCGCCGCGAAGTAGAGGCCGAACAACAGGCTCGCGACGGTCGGTGAGATCCCTTTCGCCTCGATCAGATAGGTCGGGTAGAATCCGACGAACGCCTGCCAGACGAAGACGCCGAGCACCAACACGAGCGTCGCGAGGACCACTGGCGGATTTCGGAGCTGCGAAAACACGTACCGTCCCGTTTCGAGCGTGATCGTGTCCACCGCGGATCGCTTCTCAGGCGGGCGCTTCGGCAGCGTCATCCACAGCGCCGCCGCGATGACGAGAAACACGGGGATCGAAAAGCCGAGCCCGAACTCCCAGCCGATCGCGACCGCGAGCAGCCCGGCGATCGGCGGGAACACCGCCTGGCCGACCTCCGGCGCGGAGTTCGAGATCCCGATCGCGGTCCCGTACCGATCAGGATAGATCGTCGCGATGGCGGTGAACCGGGCGATCGCGTAGAACCCGACGCCGAACCCGAACACGCCCGTGAGCGCGAACAACACGAGCGCCGATCTCGATACGACGACCAACCCGAGCGCGGCCGCCGACAGCACCAGACTGATCGTGAGCGTCTTGCGCTCGCCGATTCGATCCGCGAGGACGCCGCCCGGCAGTTGCCCGATCGCGTAGGCGGCAAACAGGACTGTCAACAGGACCCCCGCACCCGTGTGAGTGAGTTCGTACGATTCTCGAAGCTGTGGGAGTATCACCGGATAGATCGCTCTCGCGCCGATCGTCACTCCCCAGCCGGCCGCGATCGCGATGAGGATTTTCCCCCGTCCGCCGCCCTGCAGTCGTTTCAATCCACCGAGCAGAGAGGAGAGATAGCCGGACATCGATGTGTCGACGAGACTGCCCGCGGGGTTGTATGTGTTAAGATTTCTCCGCCGACGGGCGGTCTTTGTCCCACCGCGCCAACGCCGCGTGTTCGGCGGCCACGTCCTCGATTTCGGCCTCGGACAGCACGCCGTCTTCGGTCGCGATCCCCGAAACGAGCGCCGCCGGGACCGCCTCGAACGTCGGGTTGTACACCGGGAGAGTTCCATCGCCGTCGCAGATCTCTTCTGGCGGTCCGAGCTCGGGATCGAACCCGGTTCGGGGGACGATCTTATCACGCGAGCAAACGACGAAACACTCTGTCCGCGATTCGGCCGCCGCGTTCGCGGCGTTGTAGGTCCCGACTTTGTTGACGATCCGCCCGTCCCCGAGCACCGAATCCGCGCCGACGAGGACGGTGTCGACGTCCGAGGCGACGACGCTTCCGACGGCCGAATCGGAAAGGACCGCCACGTCGATCCCGGCCGCCGAAAGCGCTTCCGCCGCGGTGATCCCTTCACGCCCCGGTCTGGATTCGGCGACGAATACGATCTCCGGTCTCGCCGCTTCGAGCGCTTCGAGGACGGTTCCCGAACGCGACAGCGTAAGCACCCGAGAGCCGACGAGTGATGCGGCGCGTTCGGCGGCCGCCCCGTCGGCTTCGATCGCGTCGACGCAGGCACTCATCGCGCGGTCGCGGACTGACTCGGCAGTTTCGTCGGTGCCCGCCATCACCCGGTTGATCCGGTTTTCGACGACGCCCATCGTCGGTCGAGCGCGGGCCACCGCTCGGGCGATCGCTTCGACGTCGCGGTAGTCGCCGCCTTCGGCCGCCACCGCCGTCGCACGATCGCGGAGAGTCTCCAGCGCGCGAACCGAGATGTATGCCGCCCCGTTCGCTTCGTCTTCACGGACCGCCTCGACCGACGGCGCGATTTCGAGATACGCGTCCCACAGCCCCGACACCGTCTCGCGGTCGAGGATTCGTGGCGGCTGACACCACTCGTGCTCGGCGTCGATGTCCGAGACGGCGTCGCGGGTCGCGCACTCGAATAGGAACGGACGGAGTCGGAGACGCGACTCGTCGCCGTTCGGCGCGACGACGACGGGATCGCCGCATTCGAGAAGCGAAACCGACGACGGATCCGATACGACCGCCTCGACGGCTCGGCGAGCAGCCGCCTCGGGATCCTCGCCGACGCCGGCGGACAGCACGCCCCACCGTCCCGCCGGCAGACCGTTCCCGCCGGCGTCCGGGTACGTCCCTCGGACGAGCAGTATCTCTGTCCCGACTCTGAGAAAGCAGACGGCGATCTCGTGAGCCATACCGATTTCTCGCTCCGAGCGAAATTATACCTCGGGACGCTCGGCGTCGTCTCTTGGCCGACCGACGAACGTCTCCGGTATCGCGCCCCTTTTTATTCGCCGCACCCCTCCCGTCGGTATGGAAGCGTTCGCGATCGACGGACTGCCCGAGATCCGTTCGGGAGACGATCTGTCGGCGCTCGTCGGCGACCGGATCGAGTTCGAGGCCGGCGACGTGCTCTGTCTCGCGAGCACCGTCGTCTCGAAAGCCGAGGGTCGAAAAGCCGACCTCTCTGAGTTCCCGCCGTCCGAACGGGCCGAAGCGATCGCCGAAACTCTCGAATCGGTCACCGGTGACTCGAAGGATCCCCGATTCGCGCAAGCCGTCCTCGAAGAGAGTGAGGAGCTGATCACTGAGGCCCCGTTTCTGCTCGCGGTGACGCAGTTCGGACACATCACTGTCAACGCGGGGATCGATCGTTCGAACGTCCCCGGCGCAGATCTCCTCCTGTTACCCGAGGATCCGGGCTCGTCGGCCGACCGACTCGCCGCCGAGTTGGGTGTCCCCGTCGTCGTCACCGACACCTCGGGACGGCCGTTCCGGTACGGCCAACGCGGGGTCGCGATCGGGTGGTCTGACCTGCCGGCCGCTCGCGATTGGCGCGGCGAAGCCGACCGCGACGGCCGGGAGCTCGGCGTCACCGTTCAGGCGGTCGTCGACGAGCTCGCGGCGACGGCGAACCTCGTCGGCGGCGAAGGGAGCGGCGGAACGCCCGCCGTCGTCGTCCGCGGGTGGGAGTGCGGCGACCACGGGGCGAGCGACGCCCTCTTCCGCCGCGAGTCCGCCGACATCGTTCGCGAAGCGCTCCGCGAGTGGGAGCTCGACGGATGAACCGCCCGCGAGAGAGTCGGTTTGTGTGTCGATCAGCGTTCTTCGTGCACCAACCTGCGTTCCAGTTCCGCTACCAATGTTAGGCATCGAACTCACCCCCGAACACCCCGTCAGTCGCATTGCCGATCTCGGTGAACAGGCCGAAGCCAACGGCTTCGATACGGTGTTTTGCTCCTGTCACTACAACAACCGCGACCCGTTCGTCGCGCTGGATCGAATCGCCCGTCGGACCGACTCGGTCCGGCTCGGACCGGGCGTCGCGAACCCCTACGAGACGCACCCGGTGACGCTCGCGTCTCAGGTGGCGACGCTGGACGAAGCGTCGAACGGTCGGGCGGTCTACGGGCTCGGTGCCGGCGATCGCTCGACGCTCGAAAACCTCGGCTTCGAACACGATCGGCCGCTCCGTCGCGTGCTGGAGGCGTTCAAAGTGGCACAGGATCTCTTCGCGGGCGAGCGCGTCGATCACGACGGCACGTTCCGAGCGAAAGACGCCGGTCTCAACTTCGACGTCTCCGGGTCGATTCCGATCTACGTCGGTGCGCAGGGCCCACACATGATCCGAATGGCCGCGAAACACGCCGACGGCGTCCTGTTGAACGGTTCGCACCCGCGGGATTTCGAGTGGGCGGCAGAGCAAGTCGAGATCGGACTCGAAGACCGACCCGACGACCGCGGGCCGTTCGATTTCGCCGCCTACGCGTCGGTTTCGATCGCGACGGACGGGGCCGCCGCCCGCGAGGCTGCCCGTCCGCCGGTTGCCTTCATCGCGGCCGGGGCCGCACCGCCTGTGCTGGAGCGCCACGATATCGACCGTGAACTGGCGGAGACGATCGGGAACCGCATCTCCGCGGGCGAGTTCAACGAGGCATTCGACGCCGTCACGGAGGAGATGATCGACGCGTTCTGTATCGCCGGAACGCCCGAAGAAGTAGATGAACGGATCGGGTCCGTGCTAGAGTACGCGAACAGCTTCGTCGCCGGGTCACCGCTCGGCCCGGATCTCGACGAGGCGGTCAGGCTGGCTGGTTCGGCGCTTCGGAACCGGCGGTAGCGCGCTTTATCGACGCGGCGATCGCGCCGATCGTCAACACACCGAAGACACCCATCGCGAACCCGGTGATGATCGCGCCGCTGAGCAACATCGCCCCGACGAGCGGGTCGACGGCTGCGATCGCCGCGAACTGCTCGATTACGCCGACCGTGTTCTCCCGGAGGCCGGTTTCGATTTCGACCATACCGAATCGTCGTCCCGCTCCTACTTGTGTGTATCCGTCTCGCCCTCACGATTCAAGTGGCTGGCTCGCGTTCGGTAGGACATGCGCGAGAGTTCCCTCGACGACTTTCTCGACGACGGTTCGAGGGATAACACGGTCGAGACCGATTCGGACGGCGTCGATCCGACCGTCGAGAATGCGTCTTCGGCTCTCACTACCTACGGATGGGCCCCGGACGGGGTCGAGTGTGCCGGCTGCAGTGCGACGGTCGAGCGTCGCTGGCGTGACGGTGACGAGCTGGTCTGTGCCGATTGCAAACCGTGGTAGCTACAGCTACGGACTCATCGTCTCGACGTTGGTCTTGAGCCGGATCGCCAGCGCGATCAGAAACGTCGCCGCCATCACGATGAACACGGTCGTCGCGCTCGCGGCGAGCTCGGCCGGCACGCCGACGAGCGTTCCCCCCTCTAACAGCCCGGCCGCGCCGAGACACGTCAACACGGCGATGAACCGCACGAGCAGGCTATCGATAACCGTCCCGCCCGCCATCGACGCGGCCCGCGTTCCGACGGCAAAGGAGATGCCGTAGCCGGCGAACGCGACGCTCGCGACGGATTGTATCGCCTGAACGGTAGTGGTCAGTCCGATCGCGATGACGATCGAGAATTCGACGAACACGATCCCCATAAACATCGCTTCGAGGAGCCGTGCCCGGCCGTGCGACAACAGCGTCTCATCCGCTTGTCGGTAGGGAAGTCGATAGTACAACTCCCGCATCGACAGCGACAACAGGATGATGAAAAACAGCCCCAGAACCTGTCGGATCCCGGTCACGATAGCCGCGTCCAGTGCGGTCGAACCGAGTAGTTCGTAGCCACCGGCGATCGAGTAGCCCATACCCGCCCCCATCGCCACCACGACGTATCGCCAGATCGCGACGCTCAGTGTTCCGTTTCGGCCGTTTAAGCCCGCGTAGACGGTCGTGATAGCGCAGGCGACAAAGAGGAGTACGAACGCGAGAAACCGCGTGAGCGCTCCCGACCCGACGACGATCTCAGTCATCGACGCTCCCCGCGGCTCCCAGGAACGCGGCCCGCATCGTCTGGACGGTTTCGAAGCGTTCCGTTTTCCGCGTCGCGAGACACTTCTCAAAGAACGCGCTGAGGTCATTCGACAGCCGGTCATCGCGAACCGTCGGACCGGTCGATGAGGATCTCGATTCGGCTTCGGCAGCGAGCTCGGGCGGTAGCTGTCCGAGCAGCGCTTCGCACGCGGTCACGCCGAATCCGTAGATGTCGGTCGAGCCGTCGACACCGCCGAACCGTTCCGGGGAGAGGTGTTCCGGAGCCAGATACCGTTCGGGTAGTACGGACCGAACGTCCGCGCGCTGAAACAGGCTCATGTACCCCCAATCCGCCACCCGCGGATATCCCCACGCGTCGGGCTCTGTCATGATCGAACTGCGGACGATCGATCCCGGCGTCAATACGCCGTGAACGACGCCGTGTCGGTGGGCGAAACACAGCGCGTCCGCCACCTCCCGAAGCGTCCAGACCGCCGCGTCGGTCCGATCGTCTCGTCCGAGTCCCTCGACACCGGTCGTGTCCTCGTACGCCGTCACGAGCCAGGGATCCGGTTCCGTCCCCCAGTCGACGACCGGAAGGATCGCCTCGTGGTCGTCCAGCGACTGCCACATCGCTACTCGCCGATCGAACGCGGACCGAAAGGCCTTCCCGGACGACGCGAAGCGCTTGAACAGTCCCACGTTCGTCCCCCCGTCCGGCGTCCAGTAGACGACTTTGAACGTTCTTCCGATCTCCCCTCGATACAGCTGTGTGACGGGCGTATAACGGTCGAACTCGTAGTCGACGCTCGGTGGGTCGATCGGGCGATCAGTGGGTGGTCGACAGCGTTTCGACCCGGAATCGCTGTCGTACACGTCGGTCGAACCGCCGCCCACCCATCCCCACCTGTCGCCGTCGGTTCGACCCATCGACGCGCCCGATCGACTCCGGTTTTCGGCCGTCTCGACGACCTTTTTCGGGGCGAACTGTCCCCACAACGCGTTTCGACACTGTCGGGCCAACTCCTCGTCGACCGACGCCAGTTCGCGCTCGATCACTTCCGGACGCGACCGGCCGATGTACGCGAGCGCTCGGGTCGCCGCCGACCGAACCTCCGGATCTTCGAGCAGTGCTGCGATCTGCGGGATGTGGGTGACGACCCGGTTCGGGGATTCGGCCGCCACCGCGGCGAACACCCACGACGCGCCGACCCGGACGCGTTTCCTGTCGCTTTCGAGCAGCTCGACCGAGCGCTCGAGCTCGCGAGCCGAGAGCTCGTCCGGATCGTCAAGCGCCGCCGAGAGGATCCGGTGTCCGTCCCGACGTTCGGAGTGTTCGACGCCCATCTCGTGTCGTTCTCCCGTGGCCGATCGGGGCCGTGATACGCCGAATAGACGTTCCGTTTTAAATACCCTTGGGATAGATTCGAGCGCCGTATCGAGTTCGACCGACAGTCGCGGCGCCGGTCGGCTCCGACAACGAAAAGACCCGTCCCCGACAACTCGTGGTATGCGCATCGCCGTGCCCAACAAAGGGCGTCTCCACGATCCGGCTCTCGCACTCCTCGAACGCGCCGGGCTGCACGTACAGAACGGTGCCGATCGGAAACTGTATGCGAACACGGTCGACCCCGAGGTGTCGGTGCTGTTCGCCCGCGCGGCCGACATCCCTGAATACGTCAGCGACGGGGCGGCTGCGCTCGGAATCACCGGACTCGATCAAGCCCGCGAATCCGAGGTCGACCTCGTCGATCTCCTCGATCTCGAGTTCGGGAGCTGTCGGCTCGTCCTCGCTTCCCCCGAGGAGGGCGGCGTCAGCTCGCCGGAGGAACTCTCCGGGGGCACCGTCGCCACGGAGTTCCCGGCGATCACGCGAAACTACTTCGAGGAGGTCGGCGTTGCTCCGGATATCGTCGAGGTGTCCGGCGCGACGGAGCTGACGCCGCACGTCGACATCGCGGACGCGATCGTCGACATCACCTCCACGGGGACGACGCTTCGGATGAACCGGCTCTCGGTCGTCGACGAGGTGCTCGAATCCTCGGTGCGGCTCTTCGCCGACCCCAAAGTCGCCGACGATCCCAAGGTGGAGCAGGTCAAGATGGCGTTCCGATCGGTGCTCGACGCCGACGGAAAGCGATACCTCATGATGAACGTCCCCGAAGACGCGCTGGACGACGTAAAAGAGCAGATTCCGGGGATGGGCGGCCCGACGGTGATGGACGTCGCCGGACAGGACGCGGTCGCCGTCCACGTCGTCGTCGATGAGCGGGAAGTCTTCGAGGTGATCCCCGATCTCAAAGCCGCCGGAGCGAGCGACATCCTCGTGACCGAAATCGAGCGTCTGGTTCCCTGATCGCTCCGGCGGGTCGAACTACTCGCGTCGGTTCGCGTCGCTTTCCCCCGGCTCAGAGACCGCTCGAATCGTCTCGTGAATTCCGATCACGAGCGCCGGCACGACCACCATGAACACGTGTTCTTCGATCGGAATCCCGAACAGATCGTAGCCGGTGCGCATCGTGATTTCGAAGACCCCAACCTCCAGTGTGTACCAATCCCAGAGATACGCGATCGGATACAGCGCGACGATCGTTCGGGCCGCACTGCGGAGCGCGTCGGCGTAGACGAGCAACCCGAGCGCGACCGCGCCGAAGACGATCTCGGTGGCGAGGTACGTGTAGGGGCCCAAGATAGTGATGTCGACGAGCGACGCCTCCGACAGCGGTTGAAACCAGACCGACGCGAACAGTATCGCGAGGAAGACGTACGCCCCGCGGATCAAAAGCATCGTCGCGAGCGTCGGACCGGCCCGCCTCGCGACGAGGACGATCGAGCCGAACGCGAGCGCGCCGACCGGCGCCGACGGCGGGAACAGCCCGGAAACCGTTCCCCAGAGGACGCCGACGAGTCCGGCGAAAAGCAGGTAGACGGCCAGCGTCCGCGCTCTGCTCGGACCCATCCACACCGACATCGTCCGTTTGTCGATCGAGCGATCGTACGCGTAATCGCTCTCGTCGTCGATGATCTTCACGCCGGCGAGGGTCACGAGAAACACGAGACAGAAGCCGAGTATCGGTGCCGTCACGGCGGTCGTTTGGACGTAAAAGCCTCCGAGGATGGCGAGCGCGATGCCGGTCGGGTAGCCGAGCGTCGTAGTGAGCGGGTTCGTATCGAGCTGTGGCGCGTGCAGGTAGCCGATGAACCACGTGGGGAGCGTGACGAGCGCAGCCCCCGGGCCGACGCGCGTCCCGAGCGCGAGCGTGCAGGCAGCGAAGCCGACGGCGGCGGCGACGAGCGCGAGACGACATCCCCGAACCGTCATCGGATGGTCGTCGTCCTCGCCGCGCCGGTAGAAATCCACGTACCCGTCTTTGACGTGTGCGGTGTACACCGCAAAGAACATCGCGGCCATATGGACCGCGCCGATTCCGATCGAGAACTCGCCCGCGACGGCCGCGCCGAACCACGAGGCGGCGAGTGGAGGGAGCATGAACACCGGATGGACCTGCGACAGCACCGCCCGCAAATCCGCCCGCATGCCGCGGTCGTGCCGAGCGATTGCCATGTGTCAACAAGGATCTGCTCGGGGTTAACAGTGGGGGACGCCGCTGGCCGGCGCTCGCAGTTCATGAAAAAGACGGAGCAGATGAACGACGTCGTTAGCTGTCGAGCAGCCCGAGTTCTTCGAGTCGCGAGACGATCTTGTCGACGGCCTGTCTGGCGTCGTCCGGCTCCTTGCCGCCAGTGATGACGAGCTTCCCGGAGCCGAAGAGCAACGCGACGACGTCCGGGTCGTCGAGGCGGTAGACGAGGCCGGGGAACTGCTCGGGTTCGTACTCGATGTTTTCGAGGCCGAGGCCGATCGCGATGGCGTTGAGGTGGAGATTGCGGCCGAGGTCGGCGCTCGTGACGATGTTTTGGACGACGATCTCGGGATCTTCGTCGACCTGGATCTCGAGTTCGCGGAGTTTATCGAAGACGATTCGGAGCGATTCGTGGACGTCGTCGGTCGATTTCGCGCCGGTGCAGACGATCTTGCCCGATCGGAAGATGAGCGCCGCCGATTTGGGCTCTTGGGTCCGATAGACGAGGCCGGGGAACTGCTCGGGATCGTAATCGGCACCGTCGAGGTCCATCGCGACGCTCTGGAGATCGAGTTCCTGGCCGATCCCCGTCGAGGCGACGACGTTCTCGATATTGATAGTCTC
>CAYQWI010000006.1:0-16439 GCA_964421165.1 uncultured Natronomonas sp. | reverse complement strand
TCTCGGTACGCCTCGATCATCTGGTTGTGATGCTCTTGGGCTTTATCGGCCAGCTCAGTCACCTTCTGGTGGTGTTTCGACGCTTCCGCGCGGACCTCCTGAGCCTCCTCTTTGATCTCTTCGAGTTCGCCGCCCTGATCGAGCTTTTCCTTCCGCTCGGAGAGCTTCTCGCGCTTCTCTTCGATCTCCTCTATGAGTTCTCGCTCGTCCTCGCTCGAGAGAACTTCCGTCTGCTGTTTGAATTCGAGATCTTCGATCTCCTCTTTCAGCTTGTCGACGCTTTTGCCCTCGTTCAGCTCGAGGTCATCTTTGAGTCCGTCGACCTCATCGAACAGCTCGTTCGCTTTCGCGTTGAGCTCGTTGCGTTTCTCTTTGTGCTCTTGAACCTGCTCGTTGAGCTCGTCGCGTTTTTCGCGGTGTTCCTGTGCCTCGTCGACTTTCTCTCTCGTCTTCGCGTTGAATTCGTCGCGTTTCGAGGCCCGCTCGGAAGCCATCTGGTTCAGCTCGTTTCGTCGGTCCCGGAGTTGCCCGGCGCGCTTGATGAGCTGGCCTTTGGATTTGTTTTCGAGGTCGTCTTCTGTCAGTTCTACGTTGTCGGATTCGTTAAGTGACTCTGCCATGGTTATTCACGTTACTCCATTACCGCCCCGGCCGCGGACAGCAACCGCTGCTGAAACGTCGGTCGCCGTATGAGGAAAGCTCCCTGTCATTCTGGTCGGCTGACGATGCTGCCGAACGCCGGACACGTTCTGGTACCGTTATATATTACGTATTTGTATTTAAAACTTTTGGAGGCCGGGATCGGCGGAAAACCCCCATCATTAGCCGCCAGTCGCCGCGTGAAGAGTTCACATGCCACTTGCGCGAGTATATAAACGTCGGCCGCTCGACGATCGGTATCTCATAGGCGTTATCGTACGTTGAGAGATACTAACTGTGGTGGATCCGAAATCCGTCGATGTGTCGTTGGGTGCGATAATCCCGATCTGTCAGGTTCGCTCTTTTAAAGTTCGTCCGCCGCGTGCGGTCGAGACAATGCGACAGCACGTTCACGCCACCGGACACGAAAACGTCACTGCCGAACACGAAAGCACGTTCGAGTTGACGAGCGACGACTGGCTGACGCCGGCGGGCGACTGCATTCTCGGCGTCGAGGCCGGTCCGGTCCCCGTGGCGTTCGATGAGGCGTTCGCTTCCGCGTGTCAGTCCCGCGATGCGACGATCTCCGTCGAACTCTCCGTAAACGGCTACACACAGCGGATCGAGGGGAGCGGCCACCCCGAGTTGACGTTCGAAAGCGAACGGAGCATGGTGGTCCGAACCAGCGACTACGTCGACGATCGAACGATCGCGGTCGACGCGGACGCTGCGGCGGCCGACATCGACCGCGAAATCGTCTCAGCGCTCGCCGAAGGCGCCGAAATCGAGTGTCTCCTCACCGTCGAGCGGTAACGATTTGAGCCCTCGGATTGAGGGGCCGGCATGAACGAAAACGACCGGAGATACAGTCGGCGGATGCGGATCATCGCCGTAATACTTCTCGCAGTCACCGGATTCACCGTGGTCGGTGGTGCGATCGAACGCGGCCTGTACGGCGCGATAGAGGGCGTCGTACTCATGTATATCGCTGCGGTGTTCGCGTACGGAATCTTCGACGGATCGCTCGATTCCGCGCCGATTCAGGCCGCGTTCGGTGTCGGCCTCGCGGCCTACGGCGGACTCATGTACCTGCTTTACGGCGGTCCGCTGTGGGCCGGACTCGCCGTTCTCGGCGCCGTTTTGGCTGTGTACGGCGGCCAAGAACTGCTCGCCGGTCGATAGCGTCGATACGTGCTCGCCGGTTTGGATAGCGTTTTTCGAACGGATCGCGTACGACGGGGTATGACAGACGAGCCAGTCGAGAACATCTCCGGTGGCGACTCCGGCGGCGGAGTGTTCTCGGAGTTCGACGCCACGACGGCGGGGACGCGAGCCGAGGCGGTCGTCGACCGGTTGGGCGAGTTGTACTGGCAAAAGAGCTACGGCGGGCGCGAGGGGTTCGAGTGTCTCGTCCGAACGATTCTCAGCCAGAACACGTCCGACGTGGCCAGCCAGCCCGCACACGACGCGTTGATGGATCGGTACGGCACTGACAGCGATCTCGCCGAATCGCTCGCCGACGCTTCACAGCCCCGACTCGCCGAGACGATCGCCTCGGCTGGCCTGTACAACCAAAAGTCCGAGCGAATCATCGATCTCGCCGAACGCGTCGTATCGGAGTACGGTGGTGCGGACGGGTTCGACGACTTCGTCAGATCGGAATCGCCCGAAACGGTTCGTGAGACGCTCCTCGAAATGAACGGCGTCGGACCGAAAACCGCCGATTGCGTCCTCCTCTTTGCCGGTGGCCGAGGCGGAGTCTTCCCCGTCGACACCCACGTCCACCGGATCGGTCGTCGGATGGGACTCGCGCCGGCTGATGCGGACCACGAGGCGGTTCGGAAGGCGCTCGAAGCCGCCGTCCCGGCCGAAAAGTGCGGCTTCGGACACACCGCGATGATCCAGTTCGGCCGGGAGTACTGTTCGGCCCGGAAGCCGGCCTGTCTCGACGACCCCGAGGCGTGTCCGCTGGCCGATCTCTGCGATCAGGTCGGCGTCTACCCCGAGACGGGGCAGGTCGTCGATCCCGCCGACGCGTCCGAGTCCGGGGGCGAGGACTGACGGCTATGCCGAACCGACGAGCGACCCGTCCGATCCGCTCTCGTACACTGCATAGAGGATCAACGCGGCGATGAGAAAGTCCAGACTGTGTTCGACGAGGTGGTGGACAGCCATCGGGACGATCCCGAGAACGGTTCCCAGCCCGACCAGCGACCGGAAAAACAGCGCCCCGATCGCGACCGTTATCAACGCGTAAATACGCGTCCGTCGCCGGCGGTACGCGACGATCCCGAGCGCGAAGAGTATCCCGGTTCCCAATCCGGCCAGAGAAAGCACTGCGAAAAGCACCATCGAAACCGGATATCCGACCCACTCGCCGGCAGCCAGCGCGGCGACAGCGATCATACCGCACCTACTGCGGACGCGAACATGAATGTACTGTCGCATTCGGGGCGTTTTTGATCGCCGCGATCCGACGGGGCGTATGCTCACGAAGGACCTGCTGCGCGTCTCGCGGGCCGGCGGGGGGTATCATCCCCGATTCAGCGAGCGGGCGGACGAGGCGCTCGCTGCCCAGGTTCTCGGCATTTATCAGGGCCACGTCGGACACCGGCGGCGCGAGCTCGATGCGAGCCTCGACGAACTCGAACGCGACTCCGGCGACTTCAAACTGGTTCGCGGCTTCGCGAAGCTCCTCGACCGCGACGCGACGTTCGACGTACAGGCACCGATCGACCCGACGCGAGCCCGAAACGCCGCGTTCGAAGCGGCCGAATCGATCTCGGTCGTCACGGGCGAAGAGCGGACGGAAGCGCTGGAAGCGGCCGGCGATCGGCTGGACGAGTCCGCCGAAGATATCGACGCGTCGCTGTTCGCCGACAGGGACACCGAGACCGTTCTCACCGGTCTCGAAACGGAGTTCGACCCCGAGTCGCTCCGCCGCCAGTACGACCTCTCGCTCGCACAGACGGCGCTTTTCGACGCGGTCTCCGTCCGGATCCGCACCTCCGATCCGAAGGCGCTCGTCTCGGCCGTCAAACGGCTCCGATTGATGTACGAAATCCAGCTGCTCGACGACCGCCGAGAGGTCGTCGTCACCGGCCCCGACGCGCTTTTTACGCGATCCCGACGCTACGGAACGCGATTCGCGCGGCTCCTTCGAACGCTTATAAAAGCTCACGAGTGGGAACTCGAAGCGACGATCGACGATCGCGGCACCGAACGGACGCTCCGTCTCGACTCGGAGGATCTCGCGATCCCGGACACCGATCCCGTCGCCGAGCCGACCTTCGACAGCGGCGTCGAATCGGATTTCTACGCCCGGTTTTCCGCGCTGGATCTCGACTGGCGGCTCCTCCGTGAGCCGGAACCGCTCGAAGCCGGCGAGTACGCGGTCATTCCGGATTTCGCCTTCGAGTGGCGCTACGGCGGTTTCAGGGTCTTCTTCGAGATCATGGGTTTTTGGACGCCGGAGTACGTCGACACGAAGCTGTCGCGGTTCGAAGCGCTCGAAGACGTGGCCTTCCTCGTCGCCTACGACGACTCGCTCGGCGTCGGCGACGCGATCGAGAAAACCGGTCATCGGGCGTTTCCCTACTCCGGGACGGTTCGGGTTGCGGACGTGCGCGACGCGTTGCGCCCCTTCGAATCGAAGCTTCGAGCGGCCAGCAGCGAATCGCTCCCCGATTCGATGGTTCCGGACGCCGACGTGACGACCATCGAGGCGCTCTCCGAGGAGTACGCTGTCCCCGAATCCGCGATCGAAGCGATCGATTTCCCGGAGCACGAACTCGTCGGTCGGACGCTCGTCCGGCCGGATATCTTGGAGACGCTTTCGACCGAGATCGCCGCGGGCATGGCACTCTCCGAGGTCGAATCGATCCTCGACGAACACGGGATCGACGACGCGAGCGCCGCGCTCTCACGACTGGGATATCGGATCGAGTGGGACGGACTCTCCGGCGGGACGGTTCGGAGCGCGTAGCTCATAGGGATTATCGTAGGAGTTCATAACTCCCCTGTGAAGAACTGAAATACAGTGCGAAAAGACGAGCCTTGGAATCCCCGAGTGGCTACGATAATCCCTATCACAGCTCCCGCTGTCTGCCCTTCGGCATCTGCGAGCGGAGTTCGTCGTACAGATAGAGGCCGACGCCGATCGGCTCGATTCCGCCGGCGATCTCGTGGGCGGCGATCAGATAGCCCCAGTCGCCGTCCCATTCGGGGTCGGTGTCCTCGCCGCGGAGGAAGGCGCGAGCCTCGTCCGGTCCGAGGACGACGACGTTCTTTTTGGCACCGCGCCCGAACCGCTGGACGGCGTCCGTCGTCGGCTTCCAGTGTTCCTGGCGCGTCCGCAGAAACGTCATCCCGAGCCCCTCGACTGCCGCCGGGGAGTCGAGGTCGTCGGCGAACGCCCAGATCTTCCCCGATCCCTTCTCCCAGAACGTGTGGCCCTCGAAGCGCTCTCGGGGGATGTCGAAGCGCTCGACCCACCATCCGATGGCCTCCTCGCGGGTCGCTCGACCCTCGACCTCCCGATCGTCAGCAGTGGCGGGGAGGCGATCGAACCGCTTGCCGACGTTTTCTTTTTCGGCGTCACGTCCGTCGCCGTCGCTCATTTCGCCACCTCCAGTCTCGCACAGAAGAATCCCCCGGTGTCGTTGTGATGTGGATAGATCCGCTTCGCTTTTCGCATCGACGGGTCGAACGTCTCACCCTCCCACTCGGTGATTCCCGACACGTGTTCGAGCGGCAACTCGTACTCGACGAGTCGGCAGTCGTAGTTCTCGAGGGCGTACTGGAGGATCGCCTCGTTCTCCTCGGGCGCGAACGTACACGTCGAGTAGACGACGGTTCCGCCGGGGCGAGTGATCTCCAGAGACCGTTCGAGGACTCCCTTTTGAACGCCGGCGATCCCCTCGATGTGATCCAGCGACCAGTTCTCGACAGCGTCGGGATTCTTCCGTATCGTCCCCTCACACGAGCAGGGAACGTCGACGAGCGTTCGATCGAACGGCGTCTCGTCGAACGGTTTCAACGAGAAGTTCCTGGCGTCGGCTCTGGTGACGACGAGGTTCGTGACGCCGCAGCGTTCGGCGTTCGATCGCAGCGCCGACAACCGGCCGAGGTTGTTGTCGTTGCCGACGAGCAGCCCGCGATCGTCCATCAGTGCCGCCAGCTGCGTCGTCTTGCTCCCCGGCGCTGCACAGCAATCGAGAACGCGCTCGCCGGGTTCGGGATCCAGTGCCAGTGCCGGTATCGCGGAGACCTCCTCTTGGCCGTACACCCACCCGTGGACGAACGGCCACGAGTTGCCGGGGGATTCGCCCTCACCGAGTCGAAACAGCCCGTCGTGCCACTCGACCGGCTCGAACTCGACGTCCGCCTCTCGGAAGGCCTGACGAACGCGCTCGGGCGTCGCCTTGATCTCGTTGACTCGGACGACGGACGGGAGCGGGCGCTCACAGGCGGCGTGAAACGCCGCCGGATCGTCGACGAGCGAGTCGTATCTCGAAAGCGGCTCCATGGACGTTCTCGACGCCGAGGTGGTTTGTCGGTGTCGATCCGCGAGGCCGACACGAGACATCCATTGACGACTCATACTTAAGGGGGTTCGACGTGTCGGATATCACATGGCACGCGTTCAGATCGTCGCCGAGGACATCGAGCTCGATTCGCCCGTCATGGTCGAAGGATTGCCGGGAGCCGGCCTCGTTGGAAAGATCGCCGCCGATCATCTCGTCGAAGAACTCGACATGACGTACTACGGCGCGTTCCACTGTGAGGGGCTCCCGAGGGTAGCCGTTTACGAGCGCGACTCCCCGGACGTTCGGCCGCCGGTACGACTGTACGCCGACGAGGCCGCGGATCTTCTCGTTCTGCAAAGCGACGTGCCGGTCTCGCCGACGCAGGCGTCGCAGTTTACGGGTTGCGTCTCCGGGTGGATCGAGGACGCCGGCGCGTTACCGCTGTATCTCAGCGGGTTGGCCGAAGAGAAAGACGGCGCCCCGAAGCTGTACGGTATCGCGACCGGCGACTGCGGCGGCGTTCTCGACGAAGTCGGGATCGGTCCCCCGAACAACGGCGGATTGGTCTCCGGGCCGACCGGCGCGTTGTTACACAGGGCGTCCGAAACGAATCTCGACGCGGTCGGACTCATCGTTCAGACCGACCCGCGATTCCCGGATCCGGAAGGGGCCAGAGCTCTCCTCGAAAACGGGATAAAACCGATCGCGGACGTCGATGTCACCACCGACCGCCTGGTCGAACAGGCCGACGAGATTCAGTCCGCCCGCGAACAGCTCGTCCAGCGCCTCGAGGAAGCGTCGCCCGAAGAGAGCACGGAAGCCCAGCCGATTCGCGGCTTCCAGTAGCCCGTCCGCCGACACCAAGACATATCAAGGAGGGCGGGAGAGATTCGATATGCGCCCGATCCATTCATCCCAGCGCGTCGCAGTTCTCGCCGACTCACAGAACCTCTATCACACGGCACACACCCTCTACTCTCGAAACGTCGATTACACCGAACTCCTCTCCGCGTCGGTCGAAAACCGTGAACTCGTCCGCGCGATCGCGTACGTGATCCGTGCCGACTCCCCCGCGGAAGATGAGTTCTTCGACGCGCTGCGGGACATCGGTTTCGAAACGAAGATCAAGGACATAAAGACGTTCGCCGACGGGTCACAGAAAGCGAACTGGGATCTCGGAATGTGTCTCGACGCCGTCACGCTCGCACCGAAGATCGACACGTTCGTCCTCTGCAGCGGCGACGGTGACTTCGCCGATCTGTGTACGCACCTGCGCCACGAGGGCGTCCGAACCGAAGTGATCGGATTCGGCCCCTCGATGGCCGAGGAACTCGTTGAGGCGGCGGATTCGGTGATCGATATGAGCGAGGACGAGGGTCGATTTCTGTTGTAATCTCGGATCAGTTTCCGAGACGCGCTCGATTAGGGTTCCGTCTCGGAGACGCGTTCGATGGCCTCGGTCAACACGTCGACCCCGAGCCCCAGCGATTTCTCGTCCACGTCGAACGTCGACGTGTGGTGTCCGCCCGGATGATTCGTGCCGATACACGCATACGTCGCCAGCCCGTCGTTTTCCTGAACGCGCTTCATTAGGAACGTCGCATCCTCGCTCCCGCCGATCTTGCCGCGTCGGGTCGCTCGCTCGACGTCCGGGTGCGACTGTGCGGCCGACTGAACCAACTCGATTAACTCGGTATCGCTCTCGGCCGATGGGGCCTCCCCCTCGATTTCGATATCGACCGAACAGTCGTGTGAGACGGCAGCTCCCTCAAACACCTGCTCTGCCCGACCGAACGTGTAATCGCGGATCTCGGTCGTCTCCCCTCTGACCTCGCCGTGGATGAACGCCTCTTCGGGGATGATGTTCGTCGCGGTGCCGCCGCCGACACGTCCGGCGTTGACGCGGGAGGCACCGTCGCTGTGGCGCTCGATTCCGTAGAGATTTCCGACCGCGGTCGACATCGCCTGGACGGCGTTTCGGCCTTCCTCCGGGCGAGCGCCCGCGTGCCCCGGATGACCTTCGAACGTCGTGTAAAACTGCGTGACTGCGAGAAAGTCGTCGATCCCCGCGACGATTTCGCCGCTCGGGTATCCGAGTCCGATGTGGAGCGCGAAGAGATACTCGACGTCGTCCAGATGGCCCGATTCGGCCATCGGCTTGCCGCCGCCGATGATCTCCTCAGCCGGCTGGAAGAACACCTTGAACGTCCCCGAAAAGTCGCTGGCTTTGATCGATTCCAGGACACCCAGCCCGATCGTCATGTGGGCGTCGTGGCCGCAGGCGTGCATCGCTCCGGTCTGTGATCGAAAGCCCTCCCGTGCGGGGACGTGCTCCCTATCGGTCGACTCCTCTTGCGGAAGCCCGTCGATATCTACTCGTAGGCCGACGGTCGGTCCCTCGCCCTGATCGAGTACCGCGACCGCACCGGTCCACCCGCCCGACATCGCTTCGAGCAGCTCCGAGTCGGTGCCGGCTTCGCGGGCTTTCTCCATCCATGGCTCACGTTCCGCCGGGTCCGGAACCGCGTATCGATCGTCCCCGAGGGCGTCCCGCCCGACGTGGAGTTCGTCTACGCCGATCGTTTTCAGCTCCGAGACGATCCGGCCGGTCGTCCAGAACTCCCGCCACCCGGGTTCCGGGTGGCGATGAAACTCCCTTCGTAGCTCGATTAGGCGGTCGTGATCGACGCTCATATCGGACGGTAGCCCCGGGTAGGTATATAGCCAACGGGCGGCCATCCACGAGTTGTTGCCGGCCGAAACGTGACGGAACCGTCGACCCACGCCTTTTTAACCTCCGAGAGTGAACACTCTAACAACCGAGCTACGGTCGCCCCGGACTCGGACGGGCGACCGGCGATCGTCGGCGTACGACGGCTGGTCGGGCAACGCTGTGGTGCTATCCGCGGCTGCCTCACCAGTTCCGCTCGCCGACCCACCGACTCAGTCGGTGTCGCGTCCGTCACAGACGGCCGTGTACATGGCCGGTCGCTCAGCCGTTGGCCTGGGGTGACTCCTCGGAGGTAAACTATGGAAACCGAAATCGCAACTATTGGCGGCTACGAGGAAGTCGGACGGCAGATGACCGCCGTTCGCGCCGGCGACGACGTCGTTATCTTCGATATGGGGCTCAACCTGTCGAAGGTCCTCATCCACGACAACGTCGAAACCGAACGGATGCACAGCTTGGATCTCATCGATATGGGTGCGATCCCGGACGACCGCGTCATGTCCGACATCGAAGGCGACGTGCAGGCGATCGTTCCGACGCACGGTCACCTCGACCACATCGGCGCCATCTCGAAACTGGCACACCGATACGACGCACCTGTCGTCGCGACGCCGTTTACGATCGAACTGGTCAAACAGCAGATCCAAAGCGAGGAGAAGTTCGGCGTCCAGAACGATCTGATCAAGATGGATCCGGGCGAGACGATGCCCATCGGCGAACAGTGCGAACTCGAGTTCGTCAACGTAACTCACTCGATCATCGACGCGATCAATCCGGTGTTGCACACGCCCGAGGGCGCTATCGTCTACGGACTCGACAAGCGGATGGATCACAACCCGGTTATCGGGGACCCGATCGACATGAAACGGTTCCGGGAAATCGGTCGCGAGGGCGTCCTCTGTTACATCGAGGACTGCACGAACGCCGGGAAGAAAGGCAAAACGCCCTCCGAATCGGTCGCGCGCGCACAGTTGAAAGACGTGCTGTACTCGCTCGAAGATTACGACGGCGGTATCGTCGCCACGACGTTCTCGAGTCACATCGCCCGGGTGAAATCGCTCGTCGAATTTGCCGACGACATCGGCCGTCAGCCCGTCCTGCTCGGCCGATCGATGGAGAAGTACTCCGGGACCGCAGAACGGCTCGACTTCATCGACTTCCCGAGCGATCTCGGGATGTACGGTCACCGAAAATCCGTCGACCGTACGTTCAAACGAATCATGGACGAGGGGAAAGGCGACTATCTCCCCGTCGTCACCGGCCACCAGGGCGAACCACGGGCGATGTTGACCCGGATGGCCCGCGGCGAGACGCCGTACGAACTCGATCAGGGTGACAAGGTCATCTTTTCGGCGCGAGTCATTCCCGAGCCGACCAACGAGGGGCAGCGGTATCAGGCCGAAAAGCTGCTCGGTATGCAGGGTGCCAGAATCTACGACGACATTCACGTCTCGGGGCACCTGAATCAGGAGGGTCACTACCAGATGCTCGACGCGCTCCAGCCGCAGAACATCATCCCGGCCCACCAAGATATGAAGGGCTTCTCCCCGTACGTCGATCTGGCGAGAGACGAAGGGTATACTCTCGGCCAGGATCTCCACGTCACCGAGAACGGTAACACCATCCAACTCACTGAATGACGGTCCCAGAACGCGTCGAATCGGCTATCGCTGATCGTCGGGCAGTCGTTAACGAGGCGATCAACGAACAGCTTCCGGTTCAAAAGCCCGAGCGGCTCTATTCGGCGTCGCGGTATCTGCTAGACGCCGGCGGGAAGCGACTCCGCCCCACGATACTGCTCTTGGTAGCCGAATCGATTTCGGAAACCGAGCCGTTAGCGGCTGATTACCGGTCGTTCCCGACGCCCGCCGACGAACGTATCGACATTCTCTCCGCGGCCGTTTCGATCGAAGTCATCCAGTCGTTTACGCTGATCCACGACGACATTATGGACGACGACGATCTCCGACGGGGCGTTCCCGCCGTTCACCGCGAGTTCGATCTCGAAACGGCCATCTTAGCGGGTGATACGCTCTACTCGAAAGCGTTCGAGTATATGCTCGATACGGGGGCACCAGCCGACAGAAGCGTCAATGCGCTCGACGAGTTGGCGACGACCTGTACGGAGATATGCGAAGGACAGGCGCTCGATGTCGATTTCGAGGACCGAACCGACGTGACGACCGAGGAGTATCTCGAAATGATCGAGTTCAAAACCGCGGTGTTGTACGCGGCGGCGGCGGCGATACCGGCTATTTTGCTCGGCAGCGATCAAGAGACCGTCGATGCGCTACACGGCTACGGGCTCGACATCGGCCGCGCGTTCCAGATCCAGGACGATCTACTCGATCTCACGGTATCGAGCGACGCGCTCGGGAAACAGCGCGGATCCGACCTTATCGAAGGTAAACGAACAGTCATCACCTTACACGCCCGCGACCAGGGTATCGATCCCGAAACGCTGATCCCTGACGATCCGAGCGACGAGGAGATCGAAGCCGCTGTCGAACGTCTTCGAGACGCCGGCAGTATTCAGTTCGCTCACGAGATAGCACAGGACCTCGTCGAAAGCGGGAAGCAACAACTCGAAGTACTCCCGGAAAACGAGCCGCGCGAACTGCTCGACGATATCGCAGATTTCCTCGTCGAACGGGAGTACTGAACGGAGCCCGTCTCCCGATCACCGTCTCGATCTTTTATATCGGATGGCGAAGCCAGACGCTCCGTGATCTAACGCGGAGCCGACAGCAGGCCAAGGCGGGAGCACAGATCACCGCTGTCGGATCACGGAACGAACATCGATCTGTCTGTCCGCCACTACTCGGCACGGGAACAGCGAACCCGCGGGATTTTGGTGCTCCCCCCAGTAGGTGTCGCCAATGGACGAGGACCTGCGGAAGCGCATCGAGCGCGAAGCCGAGACGGCCGCGCTCTTCAACGCGCTCAAACACGACAGCGACGCACAGGTCGGAGCGATCATGGGGCCCATGATGGGTGACAATCCGGAGTTTCGCCCGCACGGAGACGAGATCCCGGGGATTATCGCCCCTGTCATCGAAGCTGTCAACGATCGATCGACCGCTGAAAAGCGTGAACGACTCAACGAGCTAGCTCCCGAACGACTCGACGAACTCGACGCCGAGACAGACGACGATGAGCAATCGCTCCCGGATCTCCCCAACGCGGATGACTACGATGAGATTCGTATGCGTCTCGCCCCGAACCCGAACGGGCCGTGGCATCTCGGGAGCGCCCGGATGCCAGCGGTTATCGGGACGTACAAATCGATGTACGACGGGTGGATGCTGTGTCGGTTCGACGATACGGATCCCGAAACGAAGCGCCCCGATCTCGACGCGTACGACGAAATCATAGAGTCGATCGAGTATCTCGGATTCGAACCGGACGAAGTCGTCAAAGCGTCCGACCGGGTCGAACGCTACTACGAACACGCGCGGGCGTTGATCGAAGCGGGTGGCGCGTACACCTGTAGCTGCGACGGCGAATCGTTCTCGGAGCTGAAAAACGACGCCAAACCGTGTCCCCACCGCGAGAAAGACGCCGAAACGACTCTCGAAGAGTTCGAGGCGATGGTCGACGGCGAGTACGACTCCGGTGAGATGGTGCTCCGGGTGCGAACTGATATCGAACACAAAAATCCCGCACTCCGCGATTGGGTCGCGTTCCGGATGGTCGATACGCCACATCCCCGCCCCGAGGCCGCGGAGTACCGCTGTTGGCCGATGCTGGACTTTCAGTCCGGGATCGACGACCACGAGTTCGGGATCACCCACATCATCCGTGGCGTCGATCTCCAGGATTCGGCGAAGCGACAAGCATTCGTCTACGAGTATTTCGACTGGGAGTATCCGGAAGTCGTCCACTGGGGCCACGTCCAAATCGACGCCTACGACGTGAAGATGTCGACGTCGACGATCAAAGAGCTCGTCGCGAAGGGGGAACTCGACGGCTGGGACGACCCGAGAGCGCCGACGATCGCCAGTCTCGAACGGCGGGGGATCCGCGGCGAAGCGATCGTCAACGCGATGATCGAGCTCGGAACGTCTGCGTCGAACGTCGATCTCGCGATGTCGTCGATCTACGCGGAGAACAGAGAGCTCATCGACGACGATGCCGATCGACGGTTCTTCGTCCGGGACCCGATCGAGAAACCGCTGATCGGCGGCCCATCGGACGCAAATCCGCCGTTACACCCCGATCACGACGATCGAGGCGTCCGCGACATTCGGGTCGGGGGCGCGGTCTTACTCGAACCGGACGACCTCCCGCCGAACGGCAAGCGCGTCTGGCTCAAGGGACTGGGACCGGTTCGTCACACGCGTGACGCGCTCGAATTCACCGGTGAGGATATAGAGATCGTCCGTGACGGTGACGTGGACGTGGTTCACTGGGTTCCGGCCGATGGAAGCGTGCCGCTTCGGCTTCGAACGATGGACGGTGACGAAACGGGGTACGCCGAGTCAGGGATCGAAGCGTACGACCCGGACGATGTCGTGCAGTTCGAGCGGATCGGGTTCGCCAGGATCGATCGTCACGATCCCGACGAGACGGTCGCGTACTTCGCACATCCATAATACTCACAGAAACTCCCGAACGAGCGCCTGCGTCCGTTCCTCTTTCGCGACCGCGACGGCGTACGCGATCCCGACTTTCATCGCCTCGTCGATGTTGTCTGGTCTCGTGCTCAACACTTCGTCTTTGTTGAAACCGAGCGCGTACGTGGGATAGCTCGCGAGCGTCTCTTGCAGTTCCACGATGCGTTCTTCGAACGACTCCCCATCGACGACCTCCTGAACGAGCCCCCACATGTGAGCCAACTCGGCGTCGATCGATTCGGCGGTGAGGATCAGATACATTGCATTGCTCTCACCGATGATTCCGGGGAGTTTCTGTGCGCCGCCGAAATCCATCGCTAACCCCTTCTGTGACTCCGGAAACGCGAACACCGCGTCGTCCTTCGCGACGATGAAATCACAGCTTATCGCGAGTTCGAGCCCGGCTGCGAGACAGTATCCGTTCACGGCGGCGATCACCGGGACGGAGAGCTGTTCGATCCGACGATACGCGTCGTGAAACGAGACGAACTCCATCCAGATCTCTCGCGGCGTCTGATCTTCCCACGATGGAACTTCGCTGAGATCGAAGCCGGCCGAAAAGTTACCGCCCGAGCCGCGAACCGTGACCACACCGAGATCGCCGCTTCGCTCCATCTCGTCGAACGTCTCGAACGCGTCCGAAAGCTCTCTAAACGATCGCTTGTTGAGCGCGTTCATCTCGTCCGATCGATCCAGCGTCACCGTTCCGATCCGGTCTGTCACGTCCACTGAGATCGTTTCGTAGTCCCCCTTCATGCTGGGACAACCGATACGTGAACGAGTGAAATAACTTTGTACCCGCGACCGTCACTCCCGATATCCGAAATCTCGGTCTCGAATCGAAGTTACTATATAAGCACTACGGAAACTGATCGCGTATCTACCGATCTTCATTATGAGTTCGAGTTCAGAAACGTTCGTGGAACTGACGAACTGGCGCCGACGTATCGCCATTTCGATCGCCGTGGTCGGCGTCGTCGTGGTCGGCTATACGCTGTTGTATCAGTGGGCGATGGCGACGTACGAAGGCGTCGAAGTCACGTTCGTTCACGCGCTGCGGATCGTCATCGAAGCGCTGACGACGGCCGGTTTCGGCGGAGATACGCACAACTGGGAGAGCACGCCCGTCCAGACGCTCGTGATCTTGAAGAACCTCTCGGGGGTTCTCTTGGTGTTTCTTGCCCTACCGTTGTTCGTCGTACCGCTGTTTCGGCAGATGTTTCAGACGCGTCCGCCGACGACCAGCTCGCTCACGGATCACGTCGTTATCTGCGGGTATTCGACGCAGGACGAGATTCTTCGTTCGGAACTCGAACCGCTCGATATTCCGTATCTGTACGTCGACCCGGATCCCGATCTTGTGACCGGTCTCACGGAGGACGGCATCAATGCGGTCGTCGGTGAGCCGGAGCGAATCGACGTGTTAGAATCGGCCAACGTCACCGAGGCTCGGGCGATCGTCGCCGACATCGACGACGAAACCAACCCGACGGTGATACTCGCAGCGAAACAGCTCAACCCCGATGTTCGGTCGGTGAGCGTCATCCGAAAACCGGATGTCGAACCGTATCACCGGTATGCGAAGGCGGACGAGGTCGTGATGAACAGGCGGGCGATCGGACGAAGCCTCGGGCTTCGAGCTGCGGGATCGTACGCGGAGAAGCTGCTGGAGGCCGTCTCTCTCGAAAGCGATCTACAGATCCTCGAGTTGCGGATCCAGAAGGGGAGCGATCTCGTCGGACAGTCCCTTCGCGAGGCGCGCATCCTCGGCCGCAACGGGTTCACCGTCATCGGCGCGTGGTTGGGAGGGAAGTTCGTCGTCACACCCGGCCCGGACACGGTCATCGAAGAGCACACGATTTTGCTCGTCGTCGGCACGCTCGATCAGTACGAGAACATGCGCGCTCGTCCGATCCCGACCCGAGACGACGATTGCTCGAAGGTGATCGTCTGTGGGTACGGGACGGTCGGTCGCGCGATAACCGAGACGTTGCGCGATGAGGGCGTCGACGTGACGGTGGTCGATATCGCTCCGAAAGACGGGGTCGATGTCGTCGGCGATATCGCCGACCCGGAGACGTTCGAGCAAGTCGATATCGAAAACGCCTCGGCGGTCGTGCTTTCGATCGATGAAGACGTGACGACGCTCTATGCGACGTTGATCGTTAATCACCACGCGCCGGACGCTGAAATCATCGTTCGGGCGGACGGTGCAGACAGCGTTCAGAAGCTCTACAACGCCGGTGCGGATTTCGTGCTCTCGTTGCCGGCCGTCACGGGCGAGATTTTGGCGTCGATACTGATCGACGAAATCGACATTCTGACCCCGGACGTCGATTTCGAGTTCGAGCGAATCGAAGCGCAGCCGTTCGCGAAACGGAGCCTCTCGGAGCTTGATATCCGTCGAAAAACCGGTTGTACGGTCGTCGCTGTCGAACGTGACGGAGAGCTGTTGACCGATCTCGGCGGGGATTTCGTGATCGAGACGGACGACGTTCTCATCGTGGCCGGAGCGCGAGACTCACAACAGCAGCTGGTCGAGTGGATCGAGAGCGAGGGGCGTTCCCAATTGGAGCCGTGACGGGCGTTCACCAGTGTGTCTGAGGATGTCCGTCGTCACCCCCGTCGCGATCGGTTCGCCGTCTGATCAGTACTCGCCGTTCATCAGCTCGAACAGCCGGTTATCGAACCACGCAAACTCGTATATCTCGGAATCATCGGCGATACGGTCGACGGGGACTTGGCCGCCAGCCATCCGGGCGTGTCCGCCGGCGCTTGCCGTCTCGATGTCCTTGACCGCGCGCTGGAGACACTCGCCCATGTGGACTCGATCGTCGTTCGACCGTGCCGATATGTGAACCGTCCCGTCCTTGATCCCGTAGAGAACGACCGCGCTCGTTCCTTCGAGCCGCATGAGTTCCTCCA
>CAYQWI010000005.1:0-17266 GCA_964421165.1 uncultured Natronomonas sp. | reverse complement strand
AGGTGAGGACGTCGGCTCGCTCGGCGAGCTCCCGAATCGCGTCGTAATCGTCGAATTCGCCGACGATCTGATCGCGAACGACCGGCGCGGCCGGACAGTCCGGCGTCGGGTCCGAGACGAGCAACTCGACACCGAGCGGTCCGGCTGCCTCGCCCATCATTCGTCCGAGCTGGCCGCCGCCGACGATGCCGACGGTCGCGGCCGGGGTGCGATGGTTCATACACGGGATTCGTGGAGCCTCCGTAGAGAACATTGTCATTCGTTCCGCCAAAACGAGCTGTCGGTGGGGAGCCCGACAGCTATCCGATCGAGTTATCGATGCGAAAAAGCGTCGTCCGTCCCTACGCGTAGCGTTCGAGCTCGGGTCGGTCGAGCTCTTCGATGAGTTCCGCCGCGGTGTCGTCGAGAAGCGCTCGCCCCTCGCCGCTGACCGTCCGGCCTCGCTTCTCAGAGGTTTCGATGTAATCGGCGTCTTCGAGCTGCTGAAGCGCGGTGCGGATCACGTTACCGGAGCCTTCCTTTTTGCGGTTCGGCCGGACGCGGTAGCGCGTCGTCCCGTTGTCGGCGTTTCCGTAGGCGTTTCGGAGACGCTCGACGCCGACCGGGCCGTCGGCCGCGACTTTCCGGAGCAAGCTGGCGGCGCGGCGACTCCAGAAGTCGTCCTGTTCGGGCGGGAGTTCGCGGCCGGTTCCGGTTTTCGTGAACGCGAGCCATTCGGGTTCTTCGAGGTCGGATTCGAGCTTCTCGGCGACCGCCTCGATGAGGTCTTCGGCGGGTACGTCGTAGAACGTCGTCATTACGTCCCGATTCCGCTCCGGCGCGTTTAACGCTGTTGGTCTTCCGTCGACGTCGAGGGGTTCGTTCGGGTGAAATTCGGTGACACGGTGGCGAGAGATTCCGATGGGCATATTGGTCGGGCGATCGATCGACCGGCATGGACGAACGGACCGCGCTCTCGCTCGTCGGCGACGCCGTCCCCGCGGCCGGCGACGACTGTGCGGTGCTCGACGATCTCGTGCTCACGACGGATATGCTCCACGAGCGGACCGATTTCCCGGACGGGACCACCCGGTACACGGCCGGCTGGCGAGCCGTCGGGGCCTCCCTGTCGGACGTGGCTGCGATGGGGGCCGACGCGCTCGCGGCGCTCGCGATCTACGGGGCACCGTCGTTCGAGAAAGCCGAACTCGACGCGTTCCTCTCGGGATGTCTCGACGTGTGTGAGATCACCGGAGCGGAGTACGTCGGCGGCGACCTCGACGGCCACGGGGAGTTCACGGTCTCAACGACCGCCGTCGGTCGAACCGACGATCCCGTCTATCGATCCGGAGCGACTCCCGGCGACGCGGTCTGTGTCACCGGAACGCTCGGCCGAAGCGGGGCAGCACTCCGGCTGTTCGAGACCGGGAAAACGGAGCGGGCAAACGAGCTGTTTCGATTCGAGCCGCGGGTCACCGCTGGGGAGACGTTGTCAGCGTACGCGAGTTCGATGATGGATTCCAGCGACGGCTTGGCCCGCTCGCTGCATCAACTCTCCGAGGCGAGCGACTGCGGATTCTCGATCTCGTATGCGGACGTGCCGATCGATCCCTCCGTCCGAGCTGTCGCCGCCGACCCGGACGAAACGCGCGAACTCGGCGTTCACTTCGGCGAGGATTTCGAACTCGTGTGTACCGTTCCCGAAGAGGAACTTCCCGACGCGAGCGCCGAATCGCCCGTCGAGCTGACCCGAATCGGAATCGTCACCGAAAGCGACGTTCGAATGGACGGGAAAGCGCTCTCTGATCGGGGTTTTACCCACTGAAAGGGTCGGCGACGGCGTTAATTCGCAGAGTCGGTGTCGGAATCGGTTGACACATTCGTATCGACGTTAACCGACCAGTTCGATCGGAACCGGGGTGAAACAGAGAATCCCGAAGAGAAACGTCACGATCCCGACCGCGATCCGGGGCCGATCCAGCGGTTCGTCGAAGATCGGCGTCGCCAGCCCGACGTAGCCGAGAAACAGCGTGACGAGCCCCCAAAACCCCCACAGCATCGGCGCGTTGTAGCTCACGTCGGTGTACAGATAGAGGTACGCAGCCAGTCCGAACAGCAGACCGGGGACGACCGACGCGATCGTCTCCGCTCGCTCACCGACCATCGAGCGGATGATGTGGCCGCCGTCCAACTGACCGACCGGGATCAGGTTGAGAAACGTCACGAAGAGGCCGACCCAGGCGCCGAAGATAACGGGATTCGCGACGAGACCCGGATCGTCGTAGGTGAGCTGTCCCCCCGTCGCCCACGCTAAAAACTCCAACAGTGGCGGATAGCCGAGTTCGATCTCGATCGCGTCTTCGCTTTGAAGAACGTGGTCGGGGACCTGTACCGGATCGAGATGGAGACCGATTATCGCAACGACGATCGCGGCAGCGAGGCCGGCCAGCGGCCCCGAAACGCCGATGTCGAACAGCGCTTTTCGGTTCGGAATGCGACCCCGCATCGAGATCAGCGCCCCGAACGTCCCGATGAAGCTCGGAACCGGAATAAAGTACGGGAGACTCGCGTCGACACCGTGATACCGTGAGAGCGCGTAGTGACCCAGCTCGTGGACCGCGAGCACGCCGAGAACGGCGGCAGCGAAGGGCCAGCCGGCGAGGAGGTCGAGCGGTCCGTCGACGGGCTGATAGTACCAGATCGTCCCGGCGTACAGCGTCGTGAGCACGGTCGCGAAAAACATTATGAGATTCGTCCACGGAATCCCATCGATCTGGGTTCGACGCGGATCAGCGACGAGCGCTCGCCGTCGTTCGCCGATCTCGACGCCCGTTATCGGATCCGTCTCGCTGTCGTGAACTGTGTCTAATCGGACTTCGTAGCCGTGTTCGCGAAACAGCGGCCACAGTTCCCGTTCGAGTCGACGGACGTCGGTCTGGGGACTACCGTAGTAGACTAACCGACCGTTCTCCTTGACTTCGATATCGGTGGTTCGGAAAGCCGGAAGCAGCGACTCCGGAGGCGGCCCGGCGTGGTCCGTCGACTGACGGGGAACGTCCATTGGTGTTCGTAACGTGTTTCGCGGAAATAAATCCCGTGACAGCGCCCGGTACTACCGGGGCTTCGTCTTCCAAGAGGGCTCCGAGCGGGGACTGACAGCGCGATCGGTGTCAGACCCGACGATACGTTCGTTATCGATTGGGTCACACGCCAGTTCGTTATCCGTGGGTCACACGCCAGGTGGTCGCGGACGTGTAGGACCACTTTTCGATCTCGAGATCGGTGGCGGTGTCCCGCAGTTTGACCATCAACGCACCAATTTCTTTCGGGGAAAGGTCCACGTCGTCGGCGATGAACTTGCTCTTTATGTACACTTCGCCGTCCTCGGCGCGCTGGCTGAGGTACTGACGGAGTCGCGTTTCCTTGCTTTCGGCCGTGGGTTCCATCGTGGCGCTCATTTCTGACACCTCACTCTCCGCTTGTTCTCGGAGGAGTATATAAAGGGAGGAATCTTCGGGTGCCTTCGGGTCGGTTCGCAGTGAATCGGCCAAAAGTGTTCATTTAGAACAGGTAGAAAAGTGATTAGAAATTTTATAAGCAGATTATACATTTTGTTTCATAAGATAATAGAGTATAATTATACTCGAATCTGACGGGGCGATATACGTCAAAACGGCAGCTTACCAGTAATAATTTCTTCTTTTTGTGCCGTAAATCGATATATTGCCGTCCGACTCCGACTGCTATCGACGAATCAGGATCCCGTTTCGTGAACCCAAAACGTCTCCTCGTCAGTGACTTCCTTTTTAAACAACGGGACCTCGTCTTTCAGTCGGTTGATCCCGTCACGGACCGTGCGGAACGCCTCTTCGCGGTGTCCGGCGAGGACCACGACGAAGACGATATCCTCGCCGTCGGCGAGTCGTCCGGTTCGATGGTGAAGTCGAACGTCCAAGACGCCGTCGCGCGCTTCCAGTTCGGTTTCGATCGCGTCCATTCGCCGTTCGGCGACGCCCTCGTACTTCTCGAACTCCAGGTACCGTGTCCGCTCGTCGTCATCGTTCTCTTTCGCCCGAACCCGCCCGGTAAACGTCGCGATCGCGCCCGCGTGCTCCGCGTCATCACTGCGCTTTACCGCCGCGACGAGCGATTCCAGCGTCTCGTACGGTTCCGTTTCGTGAATCGATTCGATGACCGTCGTCAGTTCGAGATCTCCGGCGTCTGTCGCCGCGACGATCGCGTCATCGGTCTCATCGCCGACGACGATTTTCGGAAGATCCGTCTCAGTTACGCCGAGAACGAAAGCGTACTCGTGGTCGGGGGCGAGCCGGTCGAGCGCGTCCCCGACGGAGAGGCCATCGCCACTCGCCCGCCAACCGTCATCGAGGACGTACTCGGTCGATCCACGAGCGATCGACACACCGCCGTCGGAACTGGCTTCTTCGACTCGGACGATTCCGACCCGGCCGTCGAGTTCTTCGAGGAGCCGCGCGGTCGCTGACTCGGCGTCCGCTCCGAGCACTGCGGTTGCGTACATACTCTGTTCGTTTGTCCGCGTCGGCTTGTAGATGTCGGAGCGCCGAGTTCCGTCTCGGAGGGCTTGACAACCCTTAAGAGTAAAACAGAGCAACTACGACTCAATGAGAGTTATCGTTTCGATCGGCGGGAGCGTTCTCGCTCCCGATCTGGAGGCCGATCGTGTTGAGGCCCACGCGGATACGATCGACAAACTGCGTGCCGACGGTCACGAGATCGCGGCCGTCGTCGGCGGCGGGGGCGTCGCCCGCCAGTATATCGAATCCGCCCGCGAACTCGGCGCGACCGAGTACGATCTCGATGCCCTCGGAATCGACGTAACGCGACTGAACGCCCGACTTCTGATCACGAGCCTCGATCACTCGGCCGCACCGGAACCAGCTAAATCACACGAGGATGCGCGCGCATCGCTCCGTCGCGGCGAGATCGCGGTAATGGGCGGAACCACGCCCGGACACACGACCGACGCCGTCGCCGCGCTGCTCGCCGAGATGGTTTCGGCCGATCTGCTCGTCTACGCGACGAGCGTTCCGGGCGTGTTCTCAGCCGATCCGAACGAGAGCGACGAGGCCGAACGGTACGATCGGCTAACTGCGAGCGAACTCGTCGACGTGATCGCTTCGATCGAGACGGCGGCAGGGTCGAACGCTCCCGTCGACCTTCTCGCCGCGAAGATCATCGAACGCTCCGGGCTTCGAACCGTCGTACTCGACGGCACTGAACCGTCTCGGATCGCCGCGGCCGTCGCCGGCGACGCCGACGGGACGGAGGTCGTCTCCGATGGGTGAACCGTACGAGATCGGCACCGACGAACACCGCGTCTTCTGGGCCGACGCCGTCGCCGACGAAATCGAGGCCCGAAACCCCGACGAGCCGATCGTTATCAAGGGCGGTGTCTCCCCGTCCGGCGTTCCGCATCTCGGCCATTTCAACGAGATTATGCGAGGCTACTTCGTCGCCGAGGCGCTCCGCTCTCACGGTCACGAGGTCGAGCAGGTGTTTACCACCGACGATAAGGATCGGCTTCGGGCGCTTCCCCGAAAGCTCGCGGATCTGGAGTGGAACGTCGTCGGGTTGGGCGACGTCGACGCCGGTGCGCTGGGCCGAAACCTCGGCAAACCGTACACGGACGTTCCGGATCCGTTCGGCTGCTGTGATTCGTACGGCGACCACTTCACCGAGCTGCTTCGGCGCTCTGCGGCCGCCGTGGGCGTCCCGATCGAGATCGTCTCGAACACCGACCTCTACGAATCGGGTCGCTTCGACGACGCCGTCCGACACGTCCTCGAAAACCGAGATCGAGCGCGCGAGGTACTCTCGGAGTTTCAGGACAAAGTCGACGCCGACTACGTTCCATTCTTTCCGCAGTGCTCCGAGTGCGGAAACCTCACCGAAACGATAACCGACATCGATCTCGGTTCCGAAACCGTCGAGTACGTCTGTACCGATGTGGCGGCCGGCGACGACACCATCGAGGGCTGCGGCCACGAGGGGACGGCGACGTTTCGGGAGGGAAAGCTCCCGTGGCGCTTCGAGTGGCCGGCCCAGTGGCTCACGCTCGGCGTCGATTTCGAGCCCTTCGGGAAGGACCACGCCGAGGGGTCGTGGCCCTCCGGACAGGCTGTCGCGTGCGACGTGTTCGACTTCGAGCCGCCCGTCCCGATGGTGTACGAGTGGTTTACCCTCAACGGCGAGGCGCTCTCGTCGTCGGCCGGGAACATCATCACCGTCGACGAAGTTCTGGAGCTGCTCGAAGTCGAAGTCCTCCGGTACTTTTTCACGAAGAGTCCGAAGAAACAGCGCGATTTCGACGTGAACCGTCTCGACCGACTCGTCGACGAGTTCGACCGCTTCGAACGGATCTACTTCGGCGAGGTCGACGCCGACGAGGACGAACAGGCGCTCGCCGAACGGGCCTATCCGATGGTTTCGAGCGCCGCCGAGCAGCCGATCCGGATCCCGTATACGTTCGCTGCCGTCCTCGGTATGACCGACAGCCGGGAGCTGCGTGTTCGGATGGCTCGACGGTCCGGACACCTCCCCGAGTCGGCGAGCGACGAGGCGGTAGACGCCGCCCTCGACCGGATCGAAAAAGCTCGCAGGTGGGCGGTCGAGACCGACAACCAGTTCAACTATCGGCTCGCCGAAACGCTTCCAGACGTCGAGTTCGACGAAGCGACCGAGGCCGCGCTCGACGATCTCGCCGCGTTCATCGAATCGGAGAGCCCCGACGAGGAGGCGCTACAGAGCGAGGTTTACGAGACGGCGCGGGCGCACGACGTGCCAGTCGGTGAGTTCTTTACCGCCGGGTACCGGCTGTTTCTCGACGAGTCAGAGGGACCGCGTCTCGGGCCGTTCCTCGCGGCCTTAGACGAGGATTTCGTCGTCCGCCGACTCCGTCGGGAGGCGTAGCGGGATCGATGATCGATCGCTGTCCCCCGAGGGGTTCGCCCCGACGGAACGACTTTTCAGTACCGACCTCCGTATGAGTATACAATGAGTACGCTGACTTGGGTTCTCGTCGGTATTCTCCTCTATACGTCCGCTGCGATGGCGCTCAACGCGAAAGGGCTGTTACCGTCCTCGTTCAAGGTTTCAGGGCCGATCGTGACGATCCACACGAAACGCGGCCGAGAGTTTCTCGAGTGGCTCGCGACGCCGAAGCGACTCTGGCGCGCGTGGGGGAACTTCGGCGTCGGGATCGCCCTCGTCATCATGGTCGGGGCGTTTCTCACCGTCCTGTTGTCCGCGATCAGCACGTTCACCCAACCGCAAGCGACCGGCCTGATCCGGCCACAGGACGCGCTGGTGATCCCGGGCGTCAACCAGTTCCTTCCGTGGGAAGCGGCCATCGACATCCTCATCGGACTGCTCGTCGGGCTCGTCGTCCACGAGGGCGGTCACGGCTTGCTGTGCCGGGTCGAAGATATCGAGATCGAATCGATGGGAATCGCCTTCCTCGCGTTCATCCCGATGGGCGCGTTCGTCCAGCCGGACGAGGAGAGCCAGATGGCGACCGACCGTGGCGGCAAGACTCGGATGTTCGCCGCCGGCGTAACGAACAACTTTCTCGTGACTGCGATCAGTTTTGTGTTGCTCTTCGCGCTGGTCGGGAGCCTCATCACCGTCGTCCCCGGCGTTGCGATCGGCGGTGCTTTGCCCGGCTCTGCGGCCCAAGAGGCCGGAATCGATCGGGGCGACGTGCTCGTCGGTATTGACGGCGGGGAGATCGAGAACGAATCGGAGTTCGAGGCGGCGCTTGAGACGGCCGACAGACAGGTCACAGTGGACCGAAAAGACGGCGATAGCGTCACCGTCGAGCGGAGCCTCATCGTCACCCGGGCGGTCGTCGACGGGCCGGTCGAGACGGGGACCGAAATCGGGTACGTTGACGGCGAGGCGGTGTTCACCGAATCGGAGTTCGCCGCCGCGATCGAGGGTCGTGAGGTCGTCGAGCTCGGAGCTGACGAGGGGACGGTTCGATTCCCGATCGGCGCGTTCGCGAGTACGGTTCCGGAAGACGAACCGCTCGGGGAGGCTGGTGCGCCGGATACGCCGACGATCGTCCACAGCGTGGACGGCCAACCGACGCCGAACCACGAGGCGCTGTCCGACGTCTTAGCGGAGACCGAACCGGACGAGACCGTCGAAGTCGTCACGTTTCACGATTCGGACAGTCCGTGGGACGGTGATCGAAACGCCTACGAGGTAACGCTCGGCGAGCACCCGACGGAAGATCACGGCTTCCTCGGCGTCGGCGGGATTCAGGCCGGGACGAGCGGCGTCGTCGTCGACGACTTCGGTATCGATACGTATCCGGCCGAATACTACCACACGACGTTGGGCGGATCCGGTTGGGGCGACGATCCGGTGACGACGTTCGTCACCAGAACGTTCACCCTTCTCGTGTTACCCTTCATGAGCCTCATCGATCCGAACCTCGGCTACAACTTCGCCGGGTTCAACGGCGAGGTGGCGAACTTCTACTCGGTATCCGGTCCACTCAGCACCGGGATCGTCTTCGGGTTGGTGAACGTCCTCTTTTGGACCGGGTGGGTCAATATCAACCTCGGAATATTCAACTGTATTCCATCGTACCCGCTCGATGGCGGCCACATCCTTCGGTCGTGCGTCGAGGCCACGCTCGCACGGTTGCCGGGAGACGTAAGCCCTGTCACCGTCGGCGCGATCACCGCGGGAATCAGCGTCATCATGATCGTAAGCCTGCTCGGATTGCTCTTTTTACCGTGGATTCTGAGCTAATCCGGACGGGAGATCCGCCAGACAGATCGCGGGCGGGCAGATTCGAGAGAGAACGTCAATCCGGGAGTCGATCCCGAGAGTTCCCGTAACTGTCGTTCGAGATCTTTGGAGGGCTCCCCGAGTTCTTCAGCCAGTCGATCGCCGTTGACGTAGAGTGCACCGTCGGTCCGTTCGAGCTCAGTCCGGAGGTACTGCGCTAGCCGCTTTGCGGCGTGTGATCGATACGCCGAAGCTGCGTCCGGTCGCGCTGTCGTCATTCGTTCGGTGCGTGGTTGTGCCCGATGATCGCACAGAGCGCGTTGACCACGAGGGCGGCGATGAGCGCTTCAGGATGCTGTCCGGCCGTACCGGCGACGATCGCGCCGAGAATAAAAAGTGGGAGGATCGCGGCTGTCCAGAAGGCGCTCGCGCGGACAGCGTCGGCGAGGCGTTCGGCCCAGGCGACGACGACGTGCTTTCCATCTGCTGCGGTGGGGACGAATCGGGAGGGGGTGGCGCTCGACATGGTTGATCTTCTTACTCCCGACTAAGGGGACCTTTCCTCATATAAACCACAGAGCCTTCGCGTCGATTCAGGAGTATTCGAGTGATTCGGAACCGTTTACTCCGTCTAGTCCACACTTAACGAAGCTTTTAGAATATTTTATAGGCTTTATACAGCCATCTAACGTGTTATTTAGAGAAATGAGATCGATCGACGCGGTCGTCCGGCCACCACGGAGATCGGACCGATACTGACTCATAACGCACATTACCCGTCCGATAGAATTCGGATTCATGGAGCAACGGAAGCCGCCGGGGACAGAGGAAGGATGGTACGCACTACACGACCTTCGGCACATCGAGTGGGACGCTTGGCGTGAGGCACCCGAGCGCGAACGCGAGCACGCGCTCGAGGAGGGAATCGAGCACTTGCAATCGCACGTGGACCTCGACGACAGCGACGCCGGCGGGTCTGCAGTCTTCTCCGTCGTCGGTCACAAAGCGGACGTACTGATCCTCCACCTTCGGCCGACCCTCGAAGCGCTCGATCGGGCCGAGCGGCGGTTCGAGTCGACCGCGTTCGCCGGATTCACCGAACGAGCCAGTTCGTACGTCTCGGTCACAGAGGTTTCGGGATACATGCACGAAGACCTCGTCGATGGGATCGAGGACATCGAGGATACGGGGATGCGAAACTACATGCAACAGCGCATTTATCCGACGATCCCGGACGCCGAGTGCGTCTGTTTCTACCCGATGGACAAGCGCCGTGATCCGGAGTACAACTGGTACGACCTGCCCTTCGAGGAGCGCGCGGAGTACATGTCCGCTCACGGCGAGATCGGCAGAGAGTACGCCGGGAAGGTGAGTCAGATCATCACCGGAAGCGTCGGGCTCGACGACTACGAGTGGGGCGTGACGCTGTTCGCCGACGATATGACCGACGTGAAACACCTCCTCTATGAGATGCGGTTCGACCCGTCGTCCTCGAAGTTCGCCGAGTTCGGTCCCTTTTACGTCGGGCGGCGGTTCCCGCCGTCGGATCTTCCGGCCCTTCTTGCGGGCGAGACGGTCCCGACGGAGGATTCAGAGACGGCCACAGCGGAGCGCGACGAGGACCGATCCGGGGATTCGGCCGACGAATCGAGCGAGGAGTCGTCCGGTCGACCGGACGCCAGCCCGTCCCACGAAGAGATCGAACCGGAGACGCTTCGCGGGCGGCTCGCCCGGTTCGGAGTCGATCTCGACGAACACACCGAGGCAGGGTACGGGCTGCTGTTCGAAGCCGACATCGACGCCGAAGACTTGACCGAGGACGTCGAGGGGCTTCGGGGGAACTTCGATCACTACGATACCCACGTTCTCACGTCGGTCCGTGCCGACTCGGGAGAGACGGCCGTCGTCGCGCTGTGGAAAAACGAGCGCGCGGCCAACACCGCCTCGGGCTTTCTCGCGGATCTCACCGGCGTGAGCTCCGGCGTCGGGGCGTCGCTCGGTTCGGACGAAACGCGGTCACCGGCCGATCGCGACTCGGGCGCCCACGGCACCGACGCGGACGACGACATCCGCGGTGAACTCGAAGATCTCGACATCTACGCCGGCAAACCCCACGGCGAGGACGTGTACGCGATGGTGCTGTACTCCGAAGCGGATCCGGAAACGCTTCACGAGGAGCTCTCCTCGCTCGCGGAACGGTTCGATCACTACGATACCCACGTCAAATCGGCCGTCTACGGGAGCCAGTTCGGCGGCGATCGATCCGCGATCGTCTCGCTTTGGGAGACGAGAGAAGCCGCCGACACGGCGAGCGGATTCCTTTCCGAACTTCCTGAGATCGTCGCCCGCGCGGGAGCAGACGAGGAAGACGGATTCGGGACGATGGGGATGTTCTACACCGTCCGGTCCGAACACCGGGACGATTTCGTTCAGACGTTCGAAGAGACCGGCGAGTTGCTCGCGGAGATGGACGGCCACCTCGAAACGGACCTGCTGGCGAACGTCGACGACGAGAACGACATGTTCATCGCGAGCCAGTGGCGGAGCCGAGAGGACGCGATGGAGTTCTTCCGCTCGGACGCGTTCAAAGAGACTGTCGAGTACGGGCGGGAAGTCCTCGCCGACCGGCCGAGGCACGTCTTTTTGGCGTAGAGTTATCAAAGCGCAGTTAACGATCGGGTTTGTTTTAGGAGGTATACTTTACAGGAGCTATGCGTTCGAACGAGAGGTTTAACGTAGTACCGCGATAACGTGGTCCTATGAGCGAGAACACGCCCGTCGTGGTGAAAGCGTACCGGACGCCGCTCGGCAAAGAAAGCGGCGTCTTCGCCGACGTTCGTCCCGAAGATCTCTCCGTTCCACTCATTAATCGGATCCTCGAAGAGACCGAGCTGGCCGGCGAGGACGTAGACGACCTGAAGTGGGGTTGTGCACAACAGCGAAGCGAGCAGGGCAACAACATGGCCCGCGTCATCGCGTTGATGTCGGAACTGGGCGAGAAAACGCCCGCGACGACGATCAACCGCTGGTGTGCCTCCTCGGCGGAGGCGGTCATCAACGCGGCCAACGCCATTTCGGCGGGACAACGCGAGTGCATTATCGCCGGGGGCGTCGAGTCCATGTCGCGAGTCCCGATGGGAGGCAACAACGAGATCCATCCCGGACTCAACGATTTCCACAACGTCGCCGAACTGCAGATGGGGATGACCGCCGAAACGGTCGCAGAGCGTTACGACGTCACCCGCGAAATGCAAGACGAGTACGCCGCCCAGTCCCAACAGCGCGCCGTCGCGGCAACCGAAGAGGGACGCTTCGACGACGAGATCGTCCCGATCGAGGGTCACGACGAGGACGGCGAGGAGATCACCGTTACCGAAGATGAGGGGCTCCGTCCAGGTACGACCGTCGAAAAGCTCGCTGAACTCCCGTCAGTTTTTAAATCAGACGGGACGGTTACTCCCGGAAACGCCTCCCAGATGACCGACGGGGCCGCCGCCCTGCTTATTACGTCCCGCGGCTTTGCCGAAGAGCACGGCTTCGAGGAGCTCGCCGAGATCGGAAACAACGCCGTCGAGGGCGTCGAGCCCGAAGTCATGGGAATCGGACCGGTCCCCGCCTGTGAAACGCTTTTCGAACGGTCGGGAACGAGCGTCGACGACTACGACCTCGTCGAGTTGAACGAGGCGTTCGCCTCCCAATGTGTGTACTGTCGGGACGAGATCGGCTTCGACAACGACATCTACAACGTCAACGGTGGGGCGATCGCCATCGGTCATCCCCTCGGCGCGACGGGCGCTCGCCTGCCCGTGACGCTGATCCACGAGATGCGCAAACGCGACGCCGAACGGGGTATCGCGACCGAGTGCGTCGGCTTCGGACAGGGCGCGGCGATCGAGTTCATCGTTCGATAATCCTTCGACAGACACGAAGTATTTTCATCCTTCCGGCCGACGATCGGACATGGCTTTCCCGGATAGCGACACCGGAATCTACGTCGCCACCGGCGTGTTCACTATCGCCGTCTTCGTCGTCGCGGTCGCCGTCGTCGCGTTGACGAGCCTCGAACTCACGACGGCGACGGTCGTCACCCTGTCGATCGGATTTTTCCTGTTCATGGCCGTCTACTTCGTTTCGATGGCCGTCTACCGCGGTATCGAAAAACAGGAGCGAGCGTAGCTTATAGCGCGCCTTTCGTGCTCGGCGTATCGCTCCGTCTCTCATCGATTCGGGTCGCATCATCCAGCGCTCGCGCGAGCGATTTGAACAGCGCTTCGATCTCGTGGTGGGCGTTCTCTCCCGACACCTCGACGTGCAGCGTCAGCCCGGCGTTCAGCGCCAGCGACTCCGCGAAGTGCCGCGCCATGTCGCTCGTGAACTGCCCGACCGCCGGCTGTGAGAACGCACCGTCGAAGTAAAACCGGGGACGGCCGGAGACGTCGACGACGACACCGGCGACGGCTTCGTCGAGCGGCACCCGGCGGTCGGCGTACCGAACGATGCCGCGTTTGTCGCCGAGCGCCTCCCGGATCGCCTCCCCGAGCGTGATGGCGACGTCCTCGACGGTGTGGTGGTCGTCGATCTCGAGATCGCCGTCGCATCGGACGGTGAGATCGAAGAGCCCGTGTTTCGCGAACGCTTCGAGCATGTGATCGAAAAATCCAACGCCGGTCTCGACCGTACTCTCGCCGTCGCCGTCGAGGTCGATCGTCACCTCGATCTCGGTTTCGGCCGTTCCGCGGGTTCGTGCCGCCGTTCGGTCAGTCATACCTTCTCCTTTTCGCGCTCGTTTATAGGGGTTATCGTGCGTTCAGGGGACGGTACTGTCGGCAGCGCTCGATTTTTGTTCCTCGCCGTCGATTCCTCGGTGATGGCGTGTTATTTCGAAGACGTAGCGGTCGGAGACGTGTACGAACACGACGGACGCTATGAGGTGACGAAATCGGAGGTCAAAGAGTTCGCCGAGAAGTACGATCCACAGCCGTTTCACACCGACGAGGAGGCAGCGGAGGAGTCGATTTTCGGCTCGCTCGCGGCCTCGGGTTGGCACACCGCGTCGATGTGTATGCGCCTGCTCGTCGACGACTTCCTCGAAGCCGAATCGTCGATGGGCGCTCGCGGCGTCGACGAGCTGCGCTGGAACCGGCCCGTGTACCCCGGAGACGTGCTCCGAATCGAAGTCGAAATTCTCGATAAGCGAATCTCGAAGAGCCGCCCGGAGATGGGTCACGTGCGAACGAAGGTGACCGGATACAACCAGGACGACGAAGCGGTGATCGAGTGGACCGCGCTCGCGATGCATCGTCGAAAAGCTTCTGACGAGTAGGTGTAGAGGTGTTCACCGCTGTCTGTGCACGCCTTTCCCCTTCGCGTATTTGACGAAACGCGGTGCGATCGCGATCTCGAAGATTCCGCCGAGAACGAGAAACCCCGCGATCGAGCGCGATCCGAACGGCCCGATACTGGCTACCGCGTGCAAAAACAGCAATCCGCCGAACAGCCCGAGCGCGAGTCCGAGATCCACGGCTTCGTTTTCCGATCGCTGTTCGAACCGAGCGATGACTGCCGCGATAAGTAATCCACCGGCGAGCAACACGTCGGGGAGGAAAAACGAGAGCGCGCCGAGAACCGCTCCGGCGGCGATGAGAATCCCACCGGTCCGGTGAAAGTGACGATGGTCTACGTCGGACATGAATGAGAATGTCGGCTATATTTTATAAGGATTCGCGTGTCAGAGCGCGATGTCATCCCTCCATTCGTACCACTGCTATCACGTATCCAGCGATATTTAAGCCCTCAGAAATCCATTATACGTCCGAATAGTTATGAAACGAACTACCGTATTCGACGAGATGAACCGCTTGTTCGACGAGATGCGACACACCATGTCCGAGGGCCGCTTCGATGTCGGCTACGGTGCTCCGGCCGTCCCGGTTCGGATGGAAGCCGACGGCGCTGGATACGTCGTCCACGCCGACTTACCGGGGTTCGAACGCTCGGACATCGACCTCCGCTACGATGACGGGACGTTAACGATCGACGCTCGCCACGAGGGATCGGACGACGGACAACTGTGGAACCGAAACGTCCACGAAGAGCTCCGAATCCCCGGAACCGTCGAACACGAAGAGATCACGGCGAGCTACCACAACGGGGTCCTCGAAGTGCGTCTTCCAACCGAAGATGCCGATGAAGTGTCCGGTCACCGAATCGACATCGACTGATTTTCGCAGTCGAAGGCGTTGACGAGTGATCGTCGCGGGGGGTGCCTGTGAAGATCTGGACGCTTATCTCACTATTCCGTTTTTAATCGCACAATCGTGCCAAACCATGTCATGTAATAAAAAACCATGAGGAATGATGCGATATATCTATGCTTCTTACAAAAATTTAATACCAGTAAACGTATACTCTGACAGATTTCAGTTCGTCGTGAAGCGAGTCAAACAAGTATACTGCGCCGCTATTGGTGGTGAATTAATGGCTTCCTACTTTCTATGACTTTTTGTTGTCATTTATCTCCAAAGCTTTATAAACACTAACTGCGACTTTGTGCTCGAATCCCAGCATGACAGCAATAATATGGATCGTAGCGGCGGTCTTGGTAACCTTCACTGCCGGATACGTGGGCTACTCACGATATCTCTCACAGTTCGTCGATCTGGACGACGAGCGGGAGACGCCGGCACATAAATACGAGGACGGACAGGAGTACGTCCCGGCAAAAAAGCCGGTACTGCTCGGTCACCACTTCTCGAGCATCGCCGGTGGTGCACCCATCGTCGGGCCCATCACAGCCGGCGCGATCTGGGGATGGGTTCCGGCGCTTCTTTGGGTCGCCATCGGCAACCCGCTCATGGGCGCGGTCCACGATTTCGTCTCGCTGTCCGGAAGTTTGAGACACGAAGGAAAATCGATCGGATACATCATCGGCGAGTACGTCGGTGAGGGCGGCAAGAATATGCTGCTTTGGTTCGCCTTCCTGACGATCATCCTCGTCGTCGCCGTCTTCGCGCTGGTGGTGGCGATCGTGTTCAACGCGTTCCCGCAGGTCGTGACCGCATCGTTCATCTACATCCTGTTGGCGCTCGTGTTCGGGGTGTATCTCTACCAGCTCAACGGTCCGTTCATCCCCGGGACGATCATCTTCGTCGCCGGAATCTTCGGGGCCGTCTGGGTCGGTCTCCAGTACCCCATCGCACTGTTCGAGCTCGCTGAGGGGAGCCACCCGGAGGGGACGTTCGTCCTTTTGAGCGGTACCGGTGCGTGGGTACCTGGTGCAGCTGATCTCGGCGGTTATACTGCCGGATGGATCCCGGTTATTCTGATCTACGGCGCGGTCGCGAGCGCAATTCCCGTATGGGTTCTGTTGCAACCGCGCGATTACCTCTCGTCGTTCCTCTTATACACCGGTGTCGGTGGTGCGATCGTCGCGATCATCGTCGGAACGATCTTTGCGACGTCGAGTGAGCCGCTCGTCGTCGACTCGACGATCGGCGCGTTCGAAGGGTTCTGGGGCGTCGAAGCGGCCGGGTTAGTACCGCTGTTCCCGATCCTGTTCATCACGATCGCCTGCGGGACGATCAGCGGGTTCCACTCGCTGGTCTCGTCCGGAACCACGGCGAAACAGATCAACAAAGAAAGCGACGCGCGGCTGATCGGATACGGCGGTATGCTCGGTGAGGGGCTGCTCGCCGCGGTGGCACTGTCGACACTCGCGGTGTGGGGCTTCGCCGATCCGGCCGGCGGTATCGGTGCTGCGCTTCCGAACTTCGCGTCCGGTGGAGGAGTCATCCTCACGAGTCTGTTCATCCCCGAAGCGGTCGGTGCGGTGTTCATGGCGCTCGTGCTCGTCAGTTTCTTGCTCACCTCGACTGACACGGCCGTTCGTCTCGGTCGATACATGATGGAAGAGATCGTCGGAACCACGCCCGGACGAACCGACACCGGGTTGAACGTCGACATCGGATCGGTCGCACGGGGTCGATACACGAACCCGATCGTTCAGATTCTCCCGGCGTATCTCCTCGTCATCTCCGGACAGTGGGTGACCCTTTGGGCGCTGTTCGGCGGTGCGAACCAGCTGCTCGCCGCGCTCGCGCTGCTCACCGCGACCGTCTGGCTGGCCAACTGGGACGACAGCAAACAGCTCATCTCCACAGGCGTTCCGATGGCGATCATGGTCACGATCACGGTTCTCGGTCTCTCGTGGTTGATCTTCGTCGAGAACCTCTATCAGAACCTCATACTGGGCGGCGCGGAGACGACCGAAGCGGTGATTTCGTCCAGCGTACAGATAATCCTCGGCCTGGTGTTGATCGGACTCGCGCTCGCGCTCGTCCGACTCGGGTATCAGAACCTCAAGGAGATCGATCGAGGACCGGGAGCACCCGCGGCGGAACCGGGCGACGACTGACGGCTGGCGACTGAGCGGCTTCGTTTTTTCTCATAGGGATTATCGTAGCCACCCAGCGGGTTCGAAGCCCGCCCCTCGGCACTGTCTCTCAGTTCT
>CAYQWI010000004.1:12926-17546 GCA_964421165.1 uncultured Natronomonas sp. | reverse complement strand
GGTTCGGAGACGGCTTCCTCGAGCATCTCGTCGACGACCTCCATGTTTCGGCTCATGTCCGCGCCCTTGCGCCAACTGGGGAGATCGACGAACACCTCGAAGTCGGCCATCAGGACGATCGGACGGTCGTCGGGTCGGTGAAGCTTCACGAGCTTTTCGACGCCGGTTACGCCCACGCGATTGAGACCGACGCTCACCTCGGGGCTGGACGCCTGTACGTCCGGCAGCTGCTGACTCATTATCACTTAAAAAGGGCGTGATCCCGTTATGGCTTTCGGAAGGGGCAGTCCACCGACAGGAGTTCGGAGATCGGTTCGAACCGAGCGTGAAACGGGCACGTAACTTCGTCAATTGTCGTAGTAAGTATTATATTATTGTCGAACAGTGATCCGAACGAATGCGACAACGATCACGTCCAGGAATGATCCCCGAGGAGCTGAGTTCGAGTTGCAGCAAGCTCGTGTACCTTTATCTTCAGAGCCACGGAGAAGCGACTGTCGACGAGTTGAAAGCGGATCTTGATATGCAGTTGTTGACGCTGTATGGCGTTCTCAGGCGGCTTCGAGAGGCGGATCTCGTGACGAAAACGGATGACCGATGGACGCTGAACGGAGCGACGGTCGCTCCGCGAGCGATCGCCGGATGACATCCACCCCGTCGTGAACGACGGGATTCTCTCGCTGAATCAGATAGCGTCGATCGGGACGGCGCTTTTATATCGATCGACGGCCGTCCGCCCCACCGATTGAAGTATCGACGCGTCGTAGTTTTCGTATGGCGGCGGTTCAGGTGAGAGAGCTCACCAAGCGGTACGGTGATCTCGCCGCGAACGACGAGATCAGCTTCGACGTGGAGAACGGCGAGATATTCGGATTTCTCGGGCCGAACGGGGCCGGGAAGACGACGACGATTCGGATGCTGTTAGGACTTATAAAGCCGACCTCGGGGACGGCGACGGTTCTGGGAGCGGATATACGGGATCGACGCGCGCTGACCGACGTAAAAGCGAACGTCGGGTACCTGCCCGACACGTTGGGGTTCGACGAGGGGTTGACGGGCCAGCAGATGCTCGATCACTTCGCTCGAATGCACGGCGACGAGCGACGCGAGGAGCTCTTGGAGCTGTTTCACCCGCCGCTGGAGAAACCGATCGAGACGTATTCGGAAGGGAACCGGCGGATGCTCGGGATCGTTCAGGCGTTCATGCACGATCCCGAGTTCGTCATCATGGACGAGCCGACCTCCGGGCTGGATCCGCTCAAACAGGATCGGCTCCACCAGTTCATCGAAGAGGAACGCGACGCCGGCAAGACGCTGTTTTTCTCCTCACACATCCTCAGCGAAGTGCAACGAGTCTGCGATCGAGTCGGGATCATCCGAGCGGGAGAGCTCGTCGCGCTCGAAGATATCGACACGTTGCTCAAACAAAGCGGGAAGGAGGTGTGGGTTCATCTAAAAGACCCCGTCGACGAATCCCGGTTCGTCACCGAGCAGATGATCGATGTCGAAATCGTCGACCGGGCAGTGCATTTCACCTACACCGGCGAAACGCAGCCGCTCCTCGAACACCTCGTTCAGTTCGAGACCGAGGACATCAACATCGGCAACCCACAGCTGGACACGATATTCAAACACTACTACCGGGACGACTCGACGGGAACGGAGCGATGACGGCGATTCTCCGGAACGAATCCGGACAACTGCGTCGCGGCTCTCTGATATTAGGCGGGCTGTTCGCGATGATCACCGCGTTCTTTCTCGCCGTCTTTCCGGCGATGAAAGAGGAGTCCGAACTCGTCATGGAAGCGTATCCGGAGTTCATGATCGAGCTCATGGGTATCGAGGAGCTGCACACGATCGAGGGGTTCGCCGGCGGGTATATATACCCGTTCGTCTGGGTACTGTTCGGAGGAGTTTATTTAGCCTACGTGGGCGCCGGTATGATCGCGGGAGATATCCAGTCCCGAAAGCTGGATCTCACGCTGTCGAACCCGGTATCGAGGGAATCGGTGCTGGCACAGAAAGTCGCCGCGCTGTGGGTGCCGCTCGTCGCGTTGAACGTCGCTGTGATGGCCGTGTTGATTCTCGGAGCGGTCGCGTTAGACGAACCGATCGACCTCGTCGCGCTCGCGATGGTACACGTTCTCGGCGTTCCGTATCTGTTGGTCTGTGCCGGTATCGGCGTCGTCCTCTCGGTCGCCTTCGATCGGGTCGGCCGGGCGCAAGTCACCGCGTTGGGACTCGTGTTTTTGCTCTGGTTGATCGACGGACTCTCCTACATGGAACCGGATTTCGAGTGGATCGGCGATGGAACCCCAAGTCGGTACTACGATCCGACGGCGGTCCTCGTCCACAGAGAGTACGCGTTCCTCGACGCGAGCGCCCTCCTCGCAGCGTTTCTCGTGTTACTCATCATCGCGGCGGCGATCTTCTCGCGGAGGGATATCTGAGCGATGACGGCGGTGCTGCAAAACGAGTCGAAACAGCGGATCCGCGGCTCGCTCATCTTGGTCGGCGTCTTCGCCGTGTTGGCGCTGTTGTACTTTTCGATCTTCCCGGAGTTCGCCGACGATGCGGTCGAACTCGAAGAAGCGTTCCCGGAGGCGATGATGGACTTTTTCGGCCTCGAAGCGCTGCATACGATAGAGGGGTTCATCGCCGCCGAGATGTACTCGTTCTTTTGGGTGCTCCTCATCGCGATCTACTTCGCATATATAACTGCAGGGACGGTCGCCGGCGACATCGAGAGTCGGAAGATGGATCTCACGTTGTCGAATCCGGTATCGAGGGAGTCGGTGCTGGCCCAGAAAGTCGCCGCGCTGTGGGTGCCGCTCGTCGCGTTGAACGTCGGCGTTCCGTTCATCGTCTACCTCGGATCGATCCTTATCGACGAACCAATCAATCCGGTCGCGTTGGCGATGGTCCATCTGCTCAGCGTTCCGTACCTGTTGGTCTGTGCCGGGATCGGGCTCGTGTTATCGGTCGTATTTGACCGAGCCAGAACCGCACAGGGGGCGGCGTTAGTGACCGTATTCGTGCTGTGGCTCGTCGATAGCGTGTCGAGCCTGGATCCGGACTACGAGTGGATCGGTTATCTCACGCCGAGCCGGTACTTCGACGAGACGGACATCCTCGTCAACGAAGAGTACGCCGTGTTCGACGCTGCGGTCTTACTCGCCGCGTTCGTTCTCCTGGTTTTTCTCGCCGTCGGCGTGTTTATCGATCGGGATATCTGATCGTTCCCAGCGGATGGTGTTTAGCCTAGAGATTCATATGCGAACAAGATGATATGTACAATATCCTCCATGAGCAGTGCTGGAATAAATCTCGAGATCGGTCCCCGAAACCGAACCGAACGGAAACGCCAGACGGATGCGCCGTAACGTCCTCGTCGCCCTCGCAGTGGCGCTGTTTTTCACCTCATCGCTTGCCGGGGTCGCCCTGGCCGAAGACGAGATCCAGTACGTTCGTGGAGAGCCGAATCTGGACGCGTACGCTCCCGAACCGACGCTCACACCGGGGACGACGACGCAGCTTACTCTCCAGATCGAAAACGACGGGGAGATACGCTCCGGCGCGACCGCTCGCCGGGGGCTCGTGACGACCGCCCGCGCCGTCACGGTCGAACTCGAAGACGACGGACCGATCGTCGTCGAGACGGAGCGACAGTCGATCGGCTCGATCGAGGACGGCGGGATGCGGGACGTCCCGATCACGGTCACCGTTCCGGAGGACGCGGAACCGGGTGAGTACTCGCTGGATGTCACCCTCAGATACGCACACACGTTCCAGTTTGCGCCGCGAAGCGGCGTCGTTCAGGAGCGTTCGAGACGGGTTACCAGATCCGTCGACGTGACTGTCGACGACGGCCCGCGATTCGAAATCGACACGGTCGGAAGCGACGTACAGGTCGGCGACTCCGGAACGGTTCGGGCGGAAGTGACGAACGTCGGGGCCGAAACTGCCCGCGATCTCACGGTCGGACTCGAATCGAACACTCCGGACGTCACGCTGGGCGAGGGGTCACGGAATACGGCTCGGATAGACCGCCTCGAATCCGGTGAAAGCGAGATCGTCGACTTCGATGCGGCCATCGGATCCGGCGTCTCGATCAGAAACGTCTCGCTGGCGGGCGACGTTCAGTTCACCGATACGGACGGGGTGCGACACGTCCAGGAGGGTCTCTCGACCGGATTCGGTCCGGCCGCCGAACAGGAGTTCTCCCTATCGGTCGAAGAATCGACGCTCCGGGTCGGAGAGACCGGAACGATTGAGGGGACGATACGAAACGACGGCCCCGCCGACGTGCGCGACGTCGTGCTCGTGTTGGACGACGCGCAGTTCGAGCCGCGAAGTCCGACGTACTCGATCGGCCCCCTCGAACGAGACGAGACGGCGACGTTCCGGTTCCGGGGAGCCGTGCCGTCGGAGGCCGATGCCACGCCACAGCGGATCGGCGTTTCGACGCGATATCGAACGCCGGGCGACCACGAACGAGTCGACGAGAGCTCGATGCACGTCCCGGTCGCGGAGCGGCGGGACTCGGTCACGATCTCAGCGACCGATCCAGCGTTCGCGGCCGGGGACGAAGGGGTGTTAGAACTCGAGGTCACGAACCAA
>CAYQWI010000004.1:10317-12916 GCA_964421165.1 uncultured Natronomonas sp. | reverse complement strand
CCGAGACGTTCGGCTCCGTCTGGACGTCGACGACCCGCTCGAAAGCGAGTTCCGCTCGACCGTCATCGAGTCGTTGGCTCCCGGCGAGACGGACCGAGTCGCGTTCGATCTCGAAGTCGACAGCGACGCGCCGCCGAGCCGCTATCCGGCGACGGTGGAGACCACCTACACCGGCCCCGACGACGAAACCGTCACGCCGCGTCCAGCAACCGTCGCGGTTACGGTGACCGAAGCGGAGGGCGTCGAATTCCTGCCGATCGAACTCATCGTGTTCGGCGTCCTGTCGCTCCTCGTCGCCGTCGCCTTCGTGTGGCTGTACCGGAAGTGACGGCTACTTGAGCTTTCCGAGCGCCTCGAAGAACTCCAGGCGCGGTCCGGCGACGTTGACGCGCGTTTCGGACTGCCGAAGCGTCACCGTCGTCGGTGGGTCAACCCGCTCTCGGGTCCGGCCGTCGGCGACGACGAACGCGTGGTCGGCGTCGCCGATCTCGACCGTCACCTCGGCCGTAGTCGGGACGGCGAGCGACGGCATCGGCTCTTCCGCACACATCTCGGTGATGACGAACGCGGATACGTCGGGATGGACGAGCGGACCACCCTCGCTGAGATTGTAGGCGCTCGATCCGGCGGGCGTCGAGACGAGAACGCCGTCGGCGGGACCGTTCGAGTACAGATCGCCGTCGACGCGGATATCGATATCGAGACCGTTGTTTCGACCGCGCTGTGGGCCGAGTATCGCGACCTCGTTGACCGCCGGTGGGAGCTCCCACTCGTCGTTTCCCGCCTGCACCTGCGTGAGCCGTTGAAACTCCGCGTCGCCGCGTTCGATCCGCTCTGCGGCGCTTCGAATTGTCTCGACGCATTCTTCTGGCGAGACGGCGTTCAAAAAGCCGACCTCGCCGAGGTTGACACCCATGATCGGCGTCGGAGAGACTTCGCGCGCGGTGAACAGAAATGTCCCGTCCCCGCCGATCGAGACGACGAGATCACACTCCCGTAAGCCGCTGACTGGCTGCCCCTCGACGTCGAGTCGACCGGCAGTCGATTCGTCGACTGAAACCGTCGCATCGACGCGTCGTCGGATCCGATCGGCGAGTTCGACGGCGCGGGGAGTGTCTCGTTTTGCGACGATACCGAGATGCATCTGGTCGGCCTTCGACAGCCGACGACAAAAGCCCCCCGAACTGGTTTCTGGTCGCGGGATTTCGAAGAGAACCCCGTGAGGGAACGGTCTCGTACCCCTCGAAGCGAAAACGGTCTTATACCGCCGGATCGACACATCCACAGACGATGGATCCGATCGGTATCGAGGTGTTGGACGACACCGTCGTGACGCTTACGCTCGCCGCCCTGTTGGGGCTGTTTCTCGGCCTCGAACGGGAGCTCTCCGAGAAGACGGCCGGAATCCGGACGTTCGCGCTCGTCAGCCTCGCGGCGGCGGTGTTCGTGCTGTTGGAGCAGCCGCTGCTTTTGGTGGTCGGCGTGCTGTTCGTCGTCGCGGTCGGCGTCTTACTCGGCGTGCAGGGATTACTCGGACACACAGAGACGTTGTCGTTGACGACCTCCGCCTCGCTGCTCGTCTCCTACGGGGTCGGGGCGCTCGTCGCCTCCGGATTCATCCTCGAGGGAGTCACGGTGACAGTCGTCTCGTCGCTGCTGTTGGTTTTAAAACAGGAGCTTCATGGCTTCGCCGACGCCCTCTCGAGAGAGGAGGTCCGATCGAGCGCGGAGTTCGCGATCCTCGCGTTCGTGATTTATCCGCTTTTACCCCCCGGGAGCCGAACGGTCACCGTCGGCGAGGCGGCCGTCACGGTCGAGCCGCGGATCGTCTGGTTGATGGTCGTCTTCGTCGCCGGGATCGGCATCGTGAACTACGCCATCGTCCGGCTGTACGGTGGACGCGGCATCATCGTTACGGGGTTTTTCGGCGGTCTCGCCTCCTCGACCGGCGTCGTCGGTGCGATGTTGGATCACGTCAACCAGCAGCCGAAGGCGTCGACGTACGGCGTCGCCGCGGTGTTGCTTTCGAACGCGTCGATGGCGATCAGAAATCTCTCGATCTCGGTGGTGTTCACCGTCGGCGCGGGCGTGCTGCTCGAAGCGATCGTTCCGCTCGGTGCGGTCGTCGTCGGTGCGGTTCTCATCGCCGCTCGCACTACTGATTGGTCTTCGTCCGCCGAGATCGAGCTTCGCACGCCCTTTACGCTCCGGTACGCGCTCGGTATCGGTGCGCTGTTTCTCGCCGTGTTGCTCGCTGGCGGGTTCGCGGAAGCGCTCTTCGGCGTCGGTGGATTGTACGCCGCCGCCGCGCTCGCCGGACTCGTTTCGAGCGCCGGTGCGACGGCCTCGGCCGTCGTGTTGTACTCGAACGGACAGATAACGTCCGACCAGGCGACCATCGCGATACTCCTGGCGTCCGCGGCGAGCATCGTCGTGAAGGCGGGACTATCGGCCGTCTCGCCGAACCGCGCGTTCGCTCGCGGCGTCGCCGTCTGGAGCGGGCTGTTGCTCCTCGGCTCCGGGATCGTGACGGGCGTGTTCGTCCTCCTTTGATACGGATCGTCGTACCGATATACTGGACCGCTGCGGCTGGGCGAGC
>CAYQWI010000004.1:0-10307 GCA_964421165.1 uncultured Natronomonas sp. | reverse complement strand
ACGGTCCGTATGAGCGGTTCGATTCGGTCGACTGTCCGACAGTATAAGTTCCCGGCAGTCGAACGCCGGGTATGCACCAGCCCGGGGGACACGTATGAGCGACGAGGACGACTGGTTCAAGCGTGACGGCCCCTCGAGCAGCGACGAACCGACCGAGGAAGACTTCGAAGCCGCATTCGACGGAGAGGCGGGTGCCCGTCCGAGTACGGACGATTTCGAAGCCGCATTCGACACCGGGACGGAAGGTACTAAAGACGAATTCGAAGCGGAGTTCGATTCGAAGATCCCCCGACTCGATCTCGGCGTCCACGGGCTCGATCAGATGGTACAGGGCGGGGTTCCTCGGCGCTCGCTCATGGTCGTCATGGGGGGTGCAGGAACCGGGAAAACCACGTTCGGGCTGCAGTTTCTCCATCACGGTATCGAAAATGATGAGAAGGGCGTGTACATCACGCTCGAGGAGAGCGCCGATGCCATCGAACAGGCAGCCATCGAGAAGGGGTGGCCGTTCGACGAGTACATCGAGAACGAGCAGTTGGCAGTCGTCGATCTGGACCCGATCGAGATGGCGAACAGCCTCACGTCGATCCGCGGCGATCTCCCCCGTCTCATCGAGTCGTTCGACGCCGAACGGCTCGTTCTCGATTCGGTCTCGCTGCTCGAGATGATGTACGGCGATCAGGCCAAACGCCGAACGGAAGTGTTCGATTTCACGAAATCGCTCAAACGAGCGGGAATCACAACCATGTTGACGAGTGAGGTGAGCGAAAACGACGCCTACACGTCGAAATACGGCATCATCGAGTATCTTACGGACGCCGTTTTCATCCTCCAGTACGTCCGGTCGGAGTTCCAGGAAACGAGACTCGGCGTCGAGATTCAGAAGATCCGGAACGCGAACCACTCCAGAGAGACGAAACCCTACGAGATCACCGGCGAGGGGATATCGGTCTACAGACAGGCGGATATTTTCTAACGCTACTCCGTCTCCGGAACCCCCCGATATCGACGGCTCACCGCTTTCCACCGCCCCGTCCGGAACAGCCCGTAGTTGATCCAGCCGGGGACGTGCATCTCGAGGACGAAGGCGAGATAGAGCCCGACGACACCGAGCGGCGTAACGAGCCCGAGTACTGCCGCCGGAAGCGCGAACACGTACCGGCCGAGAAGTGAGGCGACGAACGGCAGCCGGGTATCGCCCGCGCCGATGAGCGCGCCGGTCGCGGTCCCGTCGATACCCTGTCCGACCGCGCTCACCGCACAGACGGCGACGAAGACCGTCGTCTGTGCGAGTGCCTCCGGTTCGGAGACGAACACCGTCGCGATCGGCTCCGCGAGTATCACGACCGCCGCCGCGAGACACAGATAGATAACGAGCGCGAGGCGGATGATCGACGCACCGTATGCGCCCGCCTCGCTCTCGTTCCCGGCCCCGAGCTGTTGGCCGACGAGCGAGCTCGATGCGAGCGATAACCCCCAGTTGAAGCTGTTGATGAGGCTTCTGACCCGTCTCGCCACCTCGAAAGCAGTGACGACGACCGGGCCGAACGACGCGGCGATCCAAAGCAGCGGGAAGACTATGACGCCCTGCGCGAGCCGTCGTCCGATCTCGGGGGCCGAGATCTCGAGTAAGTGGCGAGCGAGCGTCACGTCGAGCCACCGACCCGAGACGGTTATCGGAACGGGGCTCGGCTCCATCCCGAGAACTCCGCCGTAGGATCGCCCCACCATCCCCCACCCGAGCGCGACGGTGACCACGCCGGTCGAGACGGTCGTCCCGATCGCGGCACCCGCGACGCCCATTCCGAGCCCGAAGATCAGCGCCGCGCTGAGTACGACGTTGAGAACCGCACCCGTCGCTCGGATCACCATCTCCGTGAACGTGTCACCGATCCCGGTGTAGGTCCGACTGGCGACGAGGTTTAACAGCTCGAAGAGGACAGCCGGCGCGACGAACAGCAGGTAGACGCTTCCGTGACGGATCGACGCCGCGTCGGCACCGAGTAAACCGATAAGCGATTCCGAGAAGGCGACGAAAACGGCCGCGATCGGAACGGCGAGCGCGGTCGTCACGAGGACGCTCTGTTTGACGACGAGCGCGGCGCGACCGAGGTCGTCGCTGCCGTAGTTCTGTGAAACGAGACTTATCGTCCCGCTGGCGAGCCCGAGCCCGAGCATGGCGACGAGGCCCCAATACCCCAGCGCGAACGCGAGTCCGGCGGTCCCCGCCGTCCCGACCGCGATCCCGACCATCGCGAGGTCGGCCGTCTGCTTGGACATGATCGCAAAGCCCGTCACGACCCGCGGCCACGCGAGTTCGACCGTCGACCGGAACCGTTCCGCCGTGATGATACCGGCTCGTTCGAGCAGGCTGCCGACGAACGAGACGCTACTCATCGAGGGGACGACCGACCACGGTTCGACGAGGGAATCGAGCGTCTCGCGTCCGGACCGTTCCCGACCGTCGGCTACTCACGTTCGGGCGCGGCCCCTTCGGGCGCGGTTCCCTCGACCAGCGACTCGTCGGTGTATCGTTGACGGATGTCTTTCTTCGAGAATTTCCCCGTCGCCGTCTTTGGAATTTCCTCGAGGTACTCGACGGCGTCCGGGAGCCACCACTTGGGGTACTCCCCGGAGAGAAGCTCCAGCACCTCGTCGGCCAGCGTGTCGGTGTCCGCGGCATCCGCCGGGACGACGAACGCGACCGGCCGTTCCTGCCATTTCTCGTGTGGGACGCCGACGACGGCCGCCTCGGCGACGCCGTCGTGAGCCATGATCGCGTTCTCGAGTTCGACCGAGGAGATCCACTCGCCGCCCGATTTGATGACGTCCTTCGCCCGATCGACGATCTTGATGTACCCCTCCTCGTCGACGGAGACCACGTCGCCGGTCTTCAACCACCTTCCGGAAGATCGACCGTCTTCCGACTCCCCGCTCGATCCGCCCGCGGGGACGTCCTCGAAGTCGGATTCGTTGGCATCGGGGCGCTGGAAGTACTCCTGTGTGACCCAGGGGCCGCGCACCCACAACTCGCCGAAGGACTCGCCGTCGTCTCGCGTCTCCGCCGCTCGACTGTCCGCGGAGCGTTGCTCCGCGCTACCCCACGGGATCTCCTCCCCGCCTTCGTCGATGACTTTCATCTCGAGGCCGGGGAGGAGAAGTCCCTGTTTGACCCGGTGTTCCAGTTGGGTCTCGTAGTCGGCGTCTGCGAGCGAGTGTTTGAGGTGTGCGGCCGAGCCGATCGGCGACATCTCCGTCATCCCCCACGCGTGGAGGAGTTCGACACCCCGGTTGTCGAACCACCGGATCATGGACTCGGGTGCGGCCGAGCCGCCGACGATGACCGTATCCAGCGCCGAGAGATCGAGGTCGTTGTTCTCGGCGTACTCCATCAGGCCGAACCAGACGGTCGGAACGCCGGCGGTGATCGTGACGCCCTCCGTCTCGATGAGGTGGGCGATATCCTCGGGGTCGGGCGACGGGCCGGGATAGACGTGTTTAGCACCGGCGGCGGTCGCCGTAAACGGCATCCCCCACGCGTTGACGTGAAACATCGGGACGACGGGCATGACGACGTCGCCGTCGTCCATCGGGATCCCGTGCGGTGTGAGCGTCGCCATGGTGTGGCTCCACAGCATCTTCTGTGTGTACTCGACGCCCTTCGGATTCCCGGTCGTCCCGGAGGTATAACACATGCCTGCAGGCTGTTCTTCGTCGAGTTGGGGCCACTCGTACGCCGTGGCGTGTCCGTCGACGAACGACTCGTAAGCGACCCCATCGATCTCCTCTGACTCGGTTTCGCCCATGACGACGAAGTCGACGTCTTCGAACTCGGGCGCATCCGCGGCGGCGCCGGCGAGTTTCGGGGCGAGCGACGGATCGACGAAGATCAGCTCGTCGTCGGCGTTGTCGACGATGTACTGAATGTGTTCGTCCGGCAACAGCGGGTTGATCGTGTGAAGCTGTGCACCGATCGAGGGGACCGAAAAGTACGTCTCGAAGTGTCTGTGGTGGTTCCAGCAGAACGTCCCGACTCGATCGCCCGATTCGATACCGTACGCTTCGAGCGCGTTGGCGAGTTGAGCCGTTCTGTCGTCGTATTCTCGGTACGTGTAGCGTTCGATCCCCTCGTGAGTTCGGGAGACGATCTCCCGATCGGGATAGAGATTCGACGCACGCCACAAAAACGGCCGCAGTGTCTGATCGGTTCCGCCGGGCATGGGGACGGCTACGGACAACGGCGACTTCACTCTTTATCCCGCTATATGAACGGGCGACCGATTCAACGGATCCGGTGGCTGACAGCGAGCCCCTCCCCGAGCGGCAACAGCGTCGTCTCGAACGCCGGGGCGTCGCGGACGCACTCGAGATACGCCGCGATCCCGCGCGCCGAAGCGAGGTCGACCCCTCCGGATTCTTCGCTCCCCTTGGCGAACAGCTCATAGATCGTCTCGAACTCGAAGGGGCCTTCGAGAGCGTTGTCGGCGACGACGATTCCACCGACCGGAACCGCCTCCCGGATCGTCTCGAACGCCTCGACGTAGCGGTCCTTCTCGTTGTCGATGAGGACGATATCGAACGGGCCGTCGTACGATTCGGCCGTCTCGATGGCGTCCCCGAGTTCGAACGCGGCCCGATCGGCGACGCCGCCGCGAGCGAGATACTCCCTGGCCTCGTCGAGTTCGTCGCGGTCGATCTCGGTCAACACGATCTCGCCGTCGTCGTCCATTCCCCGGAGAAACCAGTACGCCGAGTAGCCGAACCCGGAACCGAACTCGAAGATTCGCTCCGCCTCGACGAGACCGGCGAGCTGTGTGAGCCACCCGCCGACCGCCGGACCCACGGTCGGGAACCCGGTCTCGTCGGCACGGCGATCCATCTCCGCGATTACGTCGTCGGGGCGTGGGCCGACGGCCGTCGCGAACGTTTCGATATCGTCTGGGACGGTCATATCTGGGATCGGTTGGCGAGCGATATATAAGCTGGTCCCGACTACCCGCGCCACTTGATCGAACAGCCGCGGGACGGTCGGAACTCCGCCTCCGGCTCCTCGTCGTTGAGTACGCTCTCGATCGCGGATCTGATCTCCTCGCCCGGTCTTCCGGAGGGTTCGTCGTCGGGGTTCAACGCGTCGTCGAAGCGGCCGTGATAGACGAGCCGAAAGATGTCGTCGTCGTTCTCGAAGAGGAACGGATCGGGCGTGCAGACGGCTCCGTACGCTTTCGCGACCTCCTGTGTCTCGTCGCGGAGGTAGGCGGTGATGTCGATGTCGCCGCGCTCGACGTACTCGACCATCGTTTCGAAGGAGTCTTCGGGGTATTCCTCGGCGTCGTTCGGGTTGATGCCGACGACCGCGACGTCCTCGTAATCGGCGTCGATCTCGTTCATCGCCTCGAACTTCGCTTTGACGTACGGACAGTGGTTGCACATGAAGACGATCAGGAGGGCGTCGTAGTCGTCGAAGTCGTCGAGGGAGTAGGTATCGCCGTCGGTGCCCTCGAGATCGAACTCGGGCGCCCTGTCGCCGTGATCCAACACGTCGGATTCGGATTCGAGTGCCATACGGTGAGATCTGTTTTCCAGCGACAAAAGTTACCACGTCGAAGCGGGTGAGCGGCGGTCATCCCTCGAACGTCGTCAAAAAGACAGCCACGATGGCCAGCGCGATTCCGACCGCCTTCCGGAGGGTCAACGCTTCGTCGAGGAACGCGATACCGATGACGGAGCTGGCGACCAAAAAGAGCCCGAATATCGGGACGACGACGCTCACCGGGCCAGCCGCAAGCGCGCGGTAGTACGCGAGGATGCCGACGGCGAGACAGATCCCGGCGGCGTACATATACAACGCGTGTTCGCCCGTAAGCGACGAACGGAGCGGCTGCTCGGTCGCGAGAACGACCCCGAGCGCCGCGAGCACGAGCATCCCGTTTGTGACGAGCGCGACGGTGTCTGCCGGAATCTCCTGCATCGCGATTTTCGTCAGCGGGGCGACCAACGCGTAGGCGGCGAGGGCGAGCAGCGCATACCAGAGATACTGCATACCGAGAGAACCGAGAGGACGGAGAAATTCCTACCGATACAGCGCCCGATCGGACGGACGACTGCGGCTTCCGAAACCGTCAAACCCGAACCCTGCCAACGTCGACACAGGAAATGGCGCTCACGAAACGAATCATCCCCTGTATCGACGTCGATCTCGACGACGACGGGGAAGCGGCGGTGTACACCGGTGTCAACTTCGAGAATCTCGAGTACACGGGCGACCCCGTCGAACTCGCGAAAAAGTACAACGAGGCGGGAGCCGACGAGTTCGTCTTCCTCGATATCACGGCATCGGCGGAGGGGAGAGAGACGATGCTCGACACCGTCTCCGCAGTTGCCGACGAGTGTTTCATCCCGCTGACCGTCGGCGGTGGCATCCGGACACGCGAGGACATCAAAGAGACGCTCCGGGCCGGTGCCGACAAAGTCTCCATCAACACGGGGGCGCTCGAACGCCCCGAACTGATCGGCGAGGGCGCGGAAGCGTTCGGCAACCAGTGTATCGTCATCTCCGTCGACGCGCGACGGCGGTTCGACGAGGAGGGCGAGTACTACGCCGAGATTGACGGCGAGTCCTGCTGGTTCGAGTGCACCGTCAAGGGCGGACGCGAGGGAACTGGCGTCGACGTCGTCGAGTGGGCGCGCGAGGCGGCCGCTCGGGGCGCGGGAGAGCTGTTCGTCAACTCGATCGACGCCGACGGAACGAAAGACGGCTACGACATCCCGCTGACGAAAGCCGTCTGCGACAACGTTCGAACGCCCGTCATCGCGTCCTCGGGCTGTGGCTCACCGACACACATGGAGGAGGTGTTCGCCGAGGCTGGGGCGGACGCGGCGCTCGCGGCGTCGATCTTTCACTTCGAGGAGTACTCCGTCGACGAGGTCAAACGCCACCTCGCAGAACAGGGAATTCCGATTCGGCTGTGAACGGTCGCCGCTCTATGCGGCTGATTCGAACGCGGCCCGGAACGCGTCGGATTTCGCTTTGACTTCGGCCGCACCCGCTTCGAGCGCGTCGAGCGGATCGATGCTACCGTCGGTCTTGACCGTGACGACCGGATCGGTCTGGCCGCCGGACTGTTCGGGGTTCATATCGTACGTCGCTGCGGTGACGCCGTCGATTTCGAGGAGCGCCCCCTTTAGCACGTTCATAAACGTGTGATCTTCGCCCTGAATCTCGATCGATAGCTCCGTCTCCAGGTTCTCGATGACGCGTAGGTCCATTGACGCGGAGTACGCCCATCGGCCGTATGAGCGTTTCGGAGCGCGACGCGCCGTTCGTCGGCAACTCCGTCCGGTCGATCGTACAGATTTTTGTCCCAGGGCGTCGCTCTCCCGGTATGGAGATCGATCTATCCGGAAAGACGGCCGTCGTGACCGGCGGCTCGCGCGGGATCGGACGAGCGATAACGCTGGGATTTGCCGACGCGGGCGCGAACGCGATTCCGCTCTCGCGGACGAAGGCGGATGTCGAGGCCGTCGTCGAAGACGTTCGTGAACGGGGCGTCGAGAGCCGAGTCGAGACGCTCGACGTGACTGACGGCGACGCGGTCGAGGCGTGTTTCGGTCGCATCGACGACGACCTCGGGATCGACATCGTCGTCAACAACGCCGGCGTCAACCCCGAAAACGCGCTCGGATCCCCGAGTGACGTCGATCTGGAGGGATTCGAGTTCGTGACCGACGTGAATCTCGGCGGCGCGTTCGCCTGCGCCAGAGCCGCCGAGGATGCGCTGAAACGCACCGGCGGCTGTCTGATAAACGTCGCCTCCGCCGGCGGTCTCGTCGGACTGCCGAGACAGCACCCCTACGTCGCCTCCAAGCACGGACTGGTCGGGCTGACGAAGAGTCTCGCGCTCGATTGGGCACCCGAGGTGCGGGTCAACTGTCTCGCGCCCGGCTACGTCGCGACCGACCTCACGGAGGAGCTCTACGAGAGCGACCGACTCAGAGAATCGATCGAGCGACGGACGCCGCTCGACCGGTTTGCCGAACCCGAGGAAGTCGCGGGGCCGGCGGTGTTTCTCGCGAGCGAGCTCGCCTCGTATGCGACCGGATCCGTCGTCGTTATCGACGGCGGCTGGACGGCGCGGTGAGGGCGACAGCGGTGCGTCACTAGTAAAGAGTTTTGCGCCCGGGGTGTTGATTGGAGGACATGACCACCTTCGAGTACGACGTCGCCATCGTTGGGGCCGGCACGGCCGGCTGTTACGCCGGGGCTACCATCGCGGACGCGGGGTACGACGTCGTCATCGTCGAGCGGAAAGACGAAGCAGAGGCCGGACACATCGCCTGTGGAGACGCACTGAAAGGGGCCGACAAGTTCCCCGAGTCGATCCCGAAATCGGAGATCGAGGACGCCTTTACGAACACCGACGTCGACCACGGCCAGTTCGAGATCCCGCAGGAGAACGCCGTTCTCGACATCCCGGTGCCGGGCGAACTCGCCGTCATCGACCGACACGCCTACGGTCGTCGGATCATCGAAGGAGCCGAACGCGCCGGGACGGAGTTTCACTACGACACCGTCGTCCAGGACGCCGTACAGGACGACAGCGGTCGCGTGTACGGCTTCGAGGCGATAAAACGGGGCGAACCGAGGCGGTACGAAGCCGAGATCGTCCTCGACGGGGCGGGCGCGCTGTCGATCCTGCAGGACACGATCGATTTCGAGGGATCGACGTTCGATACGAACGTTCGGTACTCGCAGTTCTCGTCGGCGTACCGAGAGGTGATCGAGGTGGACGAACCGGTCGAGTGGTCCGACGCGCTCGTGTTCAAACCGACGAAGCGATCGGCCGGCTACCTGTGGTACTTCCCGCGCACGCCGACGGAGATCAACGTCGGGTTGGGCTTTCAGATGAACGAGGAGCCGATGCAGCTCGTTACCGATCTCAGAGAGGACATCCGGCGGCGCCCGGAGCTCAAAAACGCCACCGTCAAGGACAAACTCGGCGCGGCGCTGCCGACCAGACGCCCCTACGACTCGGCGGTCGCGCCCGGCTACATGGCGATCGGCGACGCCGCGGCCCACGTCAACCCGATCAGCGGCGGCGGGATCGCCGGCGCCGCCTACGCCGGACAGTACGCCGGCGAGCAGGCCATAGAGGCGATCGAGACCGACGACGTGAGCGAGGAGACGCTGTGGCGGTACAACGAACGCGTCATGGAGCACTACGGCGGTCGGTACGCCGCCCTCGACATCTACAACATCTTCTCGACCGCCTACGATCTCGACGATCTCCTCGCGCTGCTGGCGGCGCTTCCCGCCGATAAGCTCTCGGATGCTCTGTATTCGGGGTCGGCGAACGTCGGCCTCGGGCTGAAGCTTCAGGTACTGATAAAGAGCTTCGGCCACTGGAGCACGCTGAAGAACCTCTACGACACGAAATCGCTCGCGGATCGGCTGTTGGACCACTACGAGACGTATCCCTCGACGCCCGAGGCGTTCCCGGAGTGGCAACGGACCCGGGACGGGATCATGGACGACATCTACGCCGAAACCGGGGCGGAGCCGAAGTACTGAACGAGCTGTATAAAAGCTTGAAACCGCCTTTCGCTGCGATCAGTTCCCGACGTCCATCGCGCGCTCGACGACGCTTTCGTCGTACAGCTCCGCGAGATCGTCGTGTTGATCGGGTCTGTTCTCGTAGACGTCCTGGAAGAGCGCGATCGGCGTCTGAAGCGCCTGATAGGTCGCCTCGTCCCACATCCGATCGCGGCTGACGTCGACCTCGACGCCGTCTATAGAGACGGTCGCCGATCGGGTCATCGCGATCGCACCCTTTCCGGCCTCCTTTGCCGCCTCGAACTCCTCCATGGAGTCGACGATATCGTCGAGACTCGGGACGTAATCGAGGAGATCGAGTAGTTCGCCCTGAAGTTCCCCCTCGTCGAGTTCGAGGTCGTCGTTGCCGACGGAAAGGACGTAGCCGCTGTCGGTCGCCTCGAGCGAGACGCGGTCGCCGTCGTATCGCTCGACGCCGCCGTCGCTTTCGAGTTCGACCTCGCGGCCGTCGGCGTCGAAAAGCCAGTACCCGTCCTGCGGCGGGAGCGGGGACTCGTTCGCCTCGACGACCTGTCCGGGAGTCAGAGACCAGATACCGATCATCCCCTTCGCCCGGTTGTCCGCCATCCGCTCGTGGTAGCCCTCGACGTCGCGGATGTCGTCGTACGGACCGTCGACCGCGATGAGGCCGTTGGCGCTGGCGCCCCGGGAGGTGTTGTGCCGGAGTTCGGGCCACGGCGGCAACCCGCCGGTCGGG
>CAYQWI010000003.1:13871-20278 GCA_964421165.1 uncultured Natronomonas sp. | reverse complement strand
CCCTCGCCGTTGACGATTATCTCGGGGTCGCCACCCTCCATCACCGCGAACGCGGAGTTAGTGGTACCGAGGTCGATACCGAGAACTTTGTTGCTTGCCATGTTATCGGTCACTATCGGTTTACGTCGGTTAAAAGTTGCTAGATACGACGAGAGACTGATTCAGACACTGTGGCTCCCTCCTGCGGTTTTTGAAACTCTCTGCTTCACGTACCGAGAGATATAAACAGAACCGCTATTCGTTTCCTTCGGTCGCCTCGCGCTGTTCGTCTCCCTCCCTCGTAGTGCGCTACTCGGACCCCCCGGAGTCGTCCGGCGTGGCGTCGCCCGAATCGGCGTTGGCCGACTCATCCGATCCGTCCGAAACGGTCACCTGCGCCGGACGCAACACTTTTTCACCCATCTCGTATCCGGGTCGGTGCAGTTCCGCGACGGTCCCTTCGGGCTCCTCGCTTTCGACGCGCAGGAGTACCTCGTGTCGCTCCGGGTCGGTTTCGGTCCCGGGCTCGGGTTCGACCGGCTCGACGCCCTCGCCGTCAAGTACGTCTTCGAGCCCTCTGAACGTCGCCTCGACGCCGTCTCGAATATCGGCGTCTTCGTCCTGTTCGAGCGCACGAGAGAGATTATCCCTGACTTCCAGAATATCCTCTACGAGGCTCTCTGTCGCCCGGTTTCGCTCTTCTTCGCGGCGTTTCTCCTGTCGTTTCTTGTAGTTTTGAAACTCCGCTTGCTTGCGCTTGAGACGCGATTCGAGGTCGTCGCGTTCCGTCCGCAGCTCTATGAGTTCCTCCCGGAGCGTCGCGATCTCCTCGGCGATCGACTCCGACGATTCGTTCTCGATCCGATCGGCGATCTCATCGATCGGGGCTCCACTGCCCGAAGCGTCACTCGATTCTCCCGTATCCGCATCGGAAGAGTTATCGCCGCCAGAATCCGGTTCGACGGCGGCTCCCTGCTCTTCGCTCATATGCGGAAGTACCCGTCAGCGACAATAAGGATTGAGAAACGCGACCGCTCCACGGGAGTTAAGCCCCTTCGATCCCGAGTCTCGCCGTGGTCACACTCCGGTACGACGAGGGAACGATACGGATCGAGGACGCTCCGGACGACGTCGAGCGGCTCTCGTTCGTCGAGTCGGATCCCCGTTCGAAAACCCATCGCGCGCCGGCCCACCGATATCCGTTTTTGCGGCGGATCTGTCTCGACCGGGGGGTCCCGCTCGAAGATCTCGTCCTCGACCTTCCGGATCTCGGAGCGATCTCGACGGATTACGACCTTCGCGAGTATCAGCGGGAGGCGCTCGATGCCTGGCTGGATTCCGGCGAACGCGGCGTGATCGAGCTACCGACGGGGAGCGGAAAGACCGTCGTCGCGATCGGCGCGATCGAAGCGCTCGACGTTCCGACGCTCGTCGTCGTGCCGACGATCGATCTCCTCGAACAGTGGGAGACGGAGCTCGAATCCGAGTTCGGCGACGTAACGGCGATCGGTCGACTCGGAGGCGGCACACAGCGCGTCGAACCGATCACCGTCGCGACCTACGATTCGGCGTACCTCCGGGCGGACGAACTGGGCGATCGGTTCGGTCTGTTGCTATTCGACGAAGTGCACCATCTCGGCGGCGAGGGGTACCGCGACATCGCACGCCTTTCGGCCGCGCCCGCTCGTCTCGGACTCACGGCGACCTTCGAACGTCCCGACGGCGCTCACGAGATCGTCGAGGAGTTGCTCGGTTCCGTCGTCTACCGACTCTCAGCCGACGATCTGGCGGGCGAACACCTGGCCGACTACGACATCAAACGGATCGAGGTCGAATTGACGCCCGAAGAGCGCGAGCGCTATGAGACCTATCAGGGGACGTTTACGGACTATCTCGCCCGGTCGGGGCTGCAACTCCGCTCCGGGAGCGACTATCAGGAGCTCGTCAAACGGTCCGGTTCGGATCCGAAAGCCCGAGAGGCGCTGCTCGCCAAACAGCGCGCCCGAGAGGTGATGATGAACGCCGAAAAAAAGACGGACGCTCTCGCCGACATCCTCGACCGACACCGCGACGACCGGATCATCGTTTTCACCGCCTACACGGATCTCGTCTACGAACTCGCCTCCCGGTTTCTCATCCCGCCGATCACGAACGAGACGCAATCCGACGAGCGCCGTCGGATACTTGAGAAGTTCCGCCGCGGCGAGTACTCCCGCGTCGTCGCCGCGAACGTCTTAGATGAGGGCGTCGACGTGCCGGACGCCAACGTCGCCGTCGTGCTGTCCGGGTCGGGAAGCGAACGGGAGTTCACCCAGCGGCTCGGGCGGGTGTTGCGGCCGAAATCCGACGACGTCTCCGAACCCGGGGACTCGGAGGCCGGCGAGACCGCGAGGCGGTCTCGTGCTGGCCGAGCCCTTTTATACGAAGTCGTCACGACAGAGACCGCCGAGGAGCGCGTGGCGAGACGGCGGCGCTGACGGGTATACACAAACGCCGGACGGTCTCGCGCCGTCGGTAGCTTCTACTGACTCGCCGGGCATGTACACACGATGACCGACCTCGATCTGCGAACGACACACGTCGGCAGCCTCCCCCGTCCGCCGTCACTCCGGGAGCTTCTCGCCGACCCCGACGCCCGCGGAACCGACGCCTTCGAGGAGCGAGTCGACGACGCCGTCCGCGAAGCCGTCCGGATGCAGGCCGACGCGGGGTTGGATGTGATAAACGACGGCGAACAGGGTCGAATCTCCTACTCGGTCGACGTCACGAACCGGCTCTCGGGGTTCGGCGAGGGGACGAGAGAGCGCGCCTGGCCCGCAGATCTCGACGACTATCCCGAGTACGGCTCCGAACTGCTCGGAGAGACCGAAAACATCGGCGGGCCCGTGGCGACCGGGCCGATCAGCTACGTCGGCGAGGACGAACTGCGTCGGGAACTCGACCGCTTCGATCGGGCGGTCGATGCCGAGGGGATCGAGTACGACTCGCGATTTCACACCGCGCCGTCGCCCGGTGCCGTCCTGCGCTTTGCGAACACCGACTTTCACGACTCCGAGAAAGACTATCTGTTCGACCTCGCGGATGCCCTCCGGACGGAGTACGAAACGATCGTCGACGCGGGTGCGACTTTACAGATCGACGCCCCCGATCTCCTCGCGGGCTTCACGCTGACTTATAAGGGGTCGACCGTCTCGGAGTTCCGCGACCGGATGGAGACCCACGTCGAGGCGATCAACCGCGCGATAGGCTCGATCCCCGCCGACAGAATTCGGTTGCACGCCTGCTACGGGAACTACCCCGGCCCCCACCACCGCGACGTCGAGTTGGTCGACGTCATCGACGTCTTTTATACTGCGAACGTCGGCGGGCTGGTCGTCGAGGCCGCGAACCCGAGACACCAACACGAACACCGGACGTTCGAGGAACAACCGCTCCCGGACGGCTGGACCCTCATTCCGGGCGTGATCGATGTGAAAACGAACGTCGTCGAACATCCCGAAGTCGTCGCCGATCGACTCGAACGGTTCGCGGGTGCGGTCGGCGATCCGTCTCGCCTCGTCGCGGGCGTCGACTGCGGGTTCGAGACGGTCGTCGACGGGGCCAACGCCGTCCACCCGTCGGTCGTGCCGAAGAAACTGCGAGCGCTCGTCGACGGGACGAAACTGGCGGAAGAACGGCTCTCGTGAGCGCTGCGACCGCTATTTAAATCGGAACGTCTCGAGGTTCTTCGGCGCGAACGTCCGCATGTTGAACTTGTGATACAGCGCCGATGAGAGGTCCTGGACGGACGATTCGTCGCCGTGGACGCACAGCACTTTCTCGGGTCGAGGGTTCATGGTTCGAACGAAGTTCATCAGCCCCTGTCGGTCGGCGTGTCCGGAGAACCCGTCGACCGTCTCGACGTTCATATCGAGCGTGAGCGTTCCGCGGCCGTTCGCGCGGTCGTTCATCGGAATCTCGTCCCAGCCGTTCTGGATGCGACGTCCGAGCGTCCCCTGCGCCTGATAGCCGACGAAAATGAGCGTCGACTCCTCCTCGCCGCCGACGTGGTTGAGCCACGACATAATCGGGCCCCCCGTGATCATCCCGGATGTCGAGATAACGATACACGGGCCGCTGTCGGAGACCTCCTGTCGTTCGTCCTCGCCGCCGTCGATGTGGTTGAACTGGTCGGCGAGGAAGGGGTTTTCGTCGTCGTGGAAGATGCGGTCCCGGAGATCGTCGCGGAGGTATTCGGGGTAGGTGGTGTGTATCGCGGTCGCTTCCCAGATCATTCCGTCGAGGTGGATCGGAACCTGCGGGATCTCGCCTTCGCGCATCGCTTCTTCCAAGACGAGCATGATCTCTTGGGATCGCCCGACCGCGAAGGCGGGGATCAACACTTTGCCGCCCTCAGTGGTCGTCTCGCGGATGACCTCTTTCAGCTTCTCTTCGGAATCCGCCTGATCGGTCTGGTAGTCGTTTCGCCCCCCGTAGGTCGACTCCATCACGAGCGTCTCGACGCGCGGGAAATCGTTGACGGCGCCGTTGAACAGTCGGGTGTCGTCGTAGTGGATATCGCCCGAGAAGGCGACGTTGTAGAGGCCGTCCCCGACGTGGAAGTGCGTGACCGCCGACCCGAGGATGTGTCCGGCGTTGTGGAACGTGAGCTTGAGATCCGGCGCGATGTCGGTCACGTTGCCGTACTCGATCGGGATACTGTGTTTGATCGCTTCGCGCACCTGTTCCGATTCGTACGGCGGTGCGCGCCCCTCTTTTGCTGCGACGTCGAGGTAATCGAGCGTCAACAGTCCCATCAGGTCCCGCGTCGGTTCGGTGCAGTAGATCGGCCCGTCGTAGCCGTATTTAAACAACAGCGGAACGAGCGCCGAGTGATCGAGGTGCGCGTGGGTCAACACGACCGCGTCGATGTTGGACGCGCCGGCCCCGAGCGCCTCGGGAACCTGCAAATACGGGACCTCCCCCTCCGCGCCGGGCTTGTCACCGCAGTCGATGAGCACACGCGTTTCGGGTGTATTGAGGATGAACGCGGCCCGTCCGACCTCCCGACAGCAACCCAGCGTCGTGATTCGAACCCACTCGTCGTCCGACATCTCCTCGCGGTGGATCTGCCGGCCGATCCGCTCTAAGATGTCTCGCCGTTCGTTTCGCTCCTGTTTCAGGAAGTTCCGGACGTTCGAAACCGTCGCCGACTCGATCGGCGGCGTTCGAACGACTTCGGGGGTCCAGCCGACCTGCTGGGTTATCTCACGGAGCGTCGATCCGTGCCGGCCGATCACCATCCCCGGTTTTTCGGCTTCGATAACGACTTCGCCGGTGTCGGCGTGGAAATCGAGATCCGTGACGCCCGCCTCTTCGGGGATCACGTCTTCGATCTTCCGTCGCGCCTCGCTCGGTGACGCGAGCACGTCCGGATCCGGTCGAACGGTGATCCGCTTTCGGAGCTTCGAGGCGAGCCGTCGGATCAGATCGCCGTCGCTGGCGAACTTCTTGGGGTCGCGGGTGTAGACGACCAGTTCCGGCCCCTCGTATTTCACGTCCGACACGGAGATGTCGTTCGGGACTTCGCTGACGATCGTTTCTTTGATATCATCGAGTTTCCGCTCTACTGCACTCATACGTTAAAAATCCTTGGATAGGGGGTTCCGGTTCACTACACGCGCTGCTTTCGATATACTGGTTCGTCGACTGTGTACGTGACGTTGGGTCATGGATTCGAATCCGCAGTGGCTGTCGTCGAATGACGGCCGCGGGAAGTACCGGAAAACCCGCTCGTAACCGACACTAGCCGACCACTAATATAAAACCCTTCGCAAAGGGACGTATGAACATCTCCCCGTCGACTGTTGCGGACGAACACGAGTCGATCAGATCGAACGACTCGATACCGCCGTTGATAAACGACGTTCGGGACCGGCTCGCCCCGCTTTTCGGTGTCGAAGTCGATCACGTCTCAACAGAACAGTACCAGATCGAAGTCGACGCGGTGTTCGAAGACGGCGATCGCGCGGTCAACGTCGCCGCACTGTCCGGGTTACTCAGACATCTCGACTGTGAGGGCGACTACCCCGGTTTCGTCGTCGACGAGTTCCTCGGACGAAAGCTCGCCGCGACGATCGCCGGCGGCGAACCGTTCGCGCTGTTGGCGGAAGCGACCTTCCATTTCGCCGACGTCCACACGCACGGCGCTCCCGACGAGACGGCCGGACGCGACGATCTCGACGCCGCCCTGGCGGCCGGCTTTCAGACTCGACTTCCCGGCTGGGAATGGACGGACGGCGAGAGCCCGTTCTCGTCGGAAATATGACCGCTTTCGGGATCAGTTCGACCGAACGTCGTCCGCGACCTCGGTGAGCGTCCGATACTCCGGATCCGAGTACGCGATCACGCGAACGTCCGCAAGCGTCGTCGGCTCGTACGCGCCGATC
>CAYQWI010000003.1:0-13771 GCA_964421165.1 uncultured Natronomonas sp. | reverse complement strand
CGAGTACGCGATCACGCGAACGTCCGCAAGCGTCGTCGGCTCGTACGCGCCGATCTCCTCGCAGACGAGTCGGGCACCGGTTTCGAAACCGATCCCGGCGGCTCCAGTTCCGAGAACCGGAGCGACGATCGACTCACAGCCGAGTTCGTCGGCGCGTTCGAGCGCGTTTCGCGTCGCATCGCGGATGCTTTCGTGTGTCGCTCGTCCGTCCCCGTAGTGGGGCATCGCGGCCGCGTGGATGACGTACTCCGCGTCGAGTTCGTAGGCGTCGGTGACGGCGACCTCGCCGAGTTCGATCGGGCCTTCTGACATCGCTTCCTCGTTGATCGGTCCCTCCGCGCCGCGTCTGAGCGCGCCGGCGACGCCGCTGCCCATCCGGAGGCTCGTCCCGGCGGCGTTCACCAGCGCGTCGGCGCTCTGTGCGGCAATGCCACCCTGGACAACGCTGAACTCCATATCGAACCGTACGCGCTCTCGGTAGGAAAATCACCCGACCTGCTCGCCGACGATCCGATCTGCGTGCGCTATGAACTCCGCTTCGGTTCCGGCCGGGATCGTCGCCCCGGCGGCGATGTCGTGGCCGCCGCCGTCGCCGCCGACCGCGCGCGAGGCTTCGCCCATTACGACCGACAGATCGAGACCCTCTCCGACGAGCGGCCCCGTCCCCCGTGATGAGACTTTGGTCTCCTCGTCGCTTTTCGCCGCGAAGGCGACGATCGGCACGTCACGCGAGACGCCGTCTGCCCCCATCGACATCCCGGCGATGATGCCGACGATCGTCTCTCGGATCTCCTCGCCCGCGTCGAACCACTGGAGATGTTCTTCGCGCGTCACGCCGTGCCTTTCGACCCACTCGATCCCCTCCGAGAGGTTTCGGCGGTGATTCGCGAGCAGCTCTTTGGCCCGCTCGAACGCGTCCCCGCGATCGCCGAGACAGACCGCGAGTCCCACGTCGGCGCGTTCGTATCGTGCCGTCGCGTTCAAAAGCGTCGAGAACTCGCTGGCGTCCCGAAGCTCGGTTCCGACCGGTTCTTCGCACAGCACGTAGCTCGTCCCGACGAGTCGATCGATCTTGAACGCCGGGACGCCGCGCGAAACGGCGTGTTGAACCAGCGCGCTGGCGAGCGTCCGCTTTTCGTCGTCGGTGAGATCGACCCACCGTTTCCACCCGTCCTCGCGACACGTAACGTCGACTCCATCGAGAAAAGACATGACGCCCCGCTCGTCGTTCGTGATCCCGGGAATCCGAACGTCGGAGGCGTACTCCAGCAGCTTCGGTAGCGGTCGGGTCTGTTTGCCGTAGATCGCGAGATCGGTCGTCTCTTCGAGGACGCCCGCGGCGACGCCCTCCTCGACGATCGAGGCGTTCGAACCGCGTAACTCCCCACCGGAGGCCTGCATGTCGCCGACAGCGCCGACGACCGCGAGCGCCGCGAGATCGCGGTTGTCGCGCCGTTCGTCGGCCGACGACTCGGCGGCGAGCGCTCGCGCGAGGACGTACGACGCTCCCGCCCCCGATAGCTCCGATGCCCCGTCGATCCCTTCCAAGAGCGGATTGAGGTGGTACTCGGTGTCCGCGTCGGCGGGCTGGTGGTGGTCCGCGATGACGGGGACGAAATCGCCGTCGCGTTCGTGTGCCGCGATGATGTCGAGTTGACCGCTTCCGAAATCGGTGAAAAGCACCGTCTCGTACTCCCGACCGGCGATCGCGGCGATCGATTCGGCGTCGAGTTGTTTCTCGAAGACCGCTTCGAACGGAATATTCGCGCGTTCGAGCGCGCTCGCGGCGACGGCCGCGCTCGTCAGGCCGTCGGCGTCGATGTGAGAGGCGAGCAACACACGGTCGGCACCGAGCAGTTGCTCCGCACACGACGCTGCTCGCGCTTGTAGTTCCGGGACGGGGGCGTCTGCGGCGGCCATGTGGTGGGTGTAGTGCGTTCTCCGATTTAAACCCAAGCAGGACTCGTCCGCGGATTTTTTACGGTTGCGATCGACTCGACCGTATGGATATTACATTCGGCACCGACGGGTGGCGGACGACGGTCGAGGAGTTCACGACCCCACGAATCCGCGCCGTCGGTCAGGCCGTCGCCGATTACGTGGACGCCGAAGGCATCGACGCCCCCCTCGCGGTCGGCTACGATCCCCGAGATGGGTCCCGGCCCGCCGCCGAGGAACTCGCTCGCGTCGTCTGCGCCTCCGGGCTCAACGTTCTTCTCGCCGACCGAGATATCCCCACGCCGGTCGTCGCGTGGACGAGCACCGACCGGGAACTCGCGGGGGCGCTGCAGGTGACGGCGAGCCACAACCCGCCGACGTACAACGGTATCAAGTTCATCCCGTCGGACGGCGCGCCCGCCCTCCCCGCGGTGACAGACCGGCTGGCCGACGAACTGAAACCGCCCAATCCGCGTCCCGAGGCGGAGTGGGGCTCAGTTCGGGAAGTCGGTCTCCTCGAACCGTACTTCGAGCACGCCCTGTCCTACGTCGACGCTGATCTCGATGGGCTCACCGTCGCTCACGACGCGATGCACGGAAGCGGCCGCGGCGTCACCGACGAACTCCTCTCGCGTGCGGGCGCGACCGTCACTCGGCTCCGGGGCGAGGCCGACCCCGAGTTCGGCGGAACGAACCCCGAGCCGTCGGCCGAAAATCTCGACTCGCTCGTCAGCGAGGTTCGAACGGGGTCGGCTGAGTTAGGGATCGCGAACGACGGCGACGCCGACCGGATCGCCGTCGTCACGCCCGAACGCGGGGTCGTCGATCCGAACTGGGTGCTTGCCCTGTTGTACGACCACCTGCTCGAAACCGGGTCGGGCGACGCCGTCCGCACCGTCTCGACGACGTTTCTCATCGACCGAATCGCCGAAGCGAACGGCCACACCGCCCACGAAACGGCAGTCGGTTTCAAGTGGGTCGCGAAGGCGATGGCCGACCACGACGCCCTCCTTGGCGGCGAGGAGTCCGGCGGCTACGGGATCACCCGGCATCTCCGAAACAAAGACGGCGTCCTCCTCGCGTTAGTTTTGGCCGACGCCCACGATACGGAGCCGATCGACGACCGTCTCGACCGCATCCGCGACGAGCACGGCGATATCGTCCAGAACCGGCGCAGCGTCGACTGTCCCGACGACCGAAAAAAGGCTGTTCTGGATCGCCTGTCCGACGGGCTTCCCGACGCCGTCGCCGGAACGGAGATCGATCGGATCGGTCGTACCGACGGCTTCAAACTCCTTCTCGAAGACGGCTCGTGGCTGCTCGTTCGGCCGAGCGGGACCGAGCCGAAGCTTCGGGTGTACGCCGAAGGGGAGACGGACGAACGGGTCGAGGAGCTGCTCTCGGCCGGAGTTGCGTTAGTCGAGCCGCTAGTTTAACCCCGAGACGTTTATAAGCGAAGCCGCTCCTCATCGACGGTGGTGTATCTCCCTCGACATCGCTCGCCCTCGCGGACGATCTCGAACCCGAGTGACGTATAAAAGGGCCGAACGCGCGGATCGAAGCCGGCGCGAAGGACCGGCCGCCGTCTCGCGGCCGCCGCGATCAGCGCGCTGCCGATCCCCTGTCCGCGCCGATTCGGTCTGACGGCGATGGCCTCTATCTCGGATCCGCGGAGAACGAGCGCACCCAGGATCCGATCTCCTGATCGCGCGACCAACACCGACGACCGCCGCAACAGTCCCGGTTCGACCTCCAGCATCGCGGCATCGAGGATCGAGCGTGCGGTCACGTACTCGTTCGGCGTCGCGGCCCGAACGGTCACGTACTCGCCCGGCGTCGCGGCCCGGATATCGGTCATCCGCCCTTTATAAGTCGCAACACCCGAACGAACTCGCTGTCGACGGATCGATCCTCCGGTACGGGGCTGTCATCGACGAGCACCGACGCCTCGTGGCTGGAGAGCCCGACCGCTTCGAGCACGTCCCCGTAGGTCGCCTCGGGATCCAGTTCGAGTTCGTGGGTCTCCCCGCCCACGACATCGCACGTCACGTTCATATCCGCCGTACGGTACGGAGCGGTTTCAGCGTGCCGTTCGACGCCGGGATGGTCACTGTCTCTCCTCCGTCTCGGGGCCTTTATCATCGGCGGGAGCCACGTCCGATTATGAGCGAGGCCGCTGCCGAGGATCGCGGACGGGAGATCTGGATCGAAAAGTACCGTCCGCAGACGCTCGACGACGTTGTCGGTCACGAGGCCATCACCGAACGACTGAAACAGTACATTAGCCAGCAAGATTTGCCTCATCTTTTGTTCGCCGGCCCGGCCGGTACGGGCAAAACGACCTCCGCCATCGCGGTCGCCAAGGAGATCTACGGCGACGACTGGCGCGAGAACTTCCTCGAGTTGAACGCGTCCGACCAGCGGGGGATCGACGTGGTCCGGGACCGGATCAAAAGCTTCGCGCGGGCGTCGTTCGGCGGCTACGATCATCGGATCATATTCCTCGATGAGGCCGACGCCCTCACTTCTGACGCCCAGTCTGCGCTTCGCCGGACGATGGAGCAGTTCTCGGATAACACTCGATTCATCCTCTCGTGTAACTACTCCTCACAGATCATCGATCCGATCCAATCGCGGTGTGCCGTCTTCCGGTTCTCGCCGCTCGGCGACGACGCGGTCGAAGAACAGATCCGGATCATCGCCGAAACCGAGGGGATCGAGATCACCGACGACGGGATGGACGCGTTAGTCTACGCCGCCGACGGCGACATGCGGAAAGCGATCAACGGCCTACAGGCGGCGGCCGTGATGGGCGACGTCGTCGACGAGGACGCCGTCTACACGATCACCTCGACCGCCCGTCCCGAGGAGATCCAAGAGATGGTTACGAAAGCCATGTCCGGTGATTTCACCGCCGCGCGAGCGCAACTCGACTCGCTTTTGACCGACGTCGGGATCGCTGGCGGGGATATCATCGACCAGATGCACCGCTCCGTCTGGGAGTTTGACCTCGACGAGCGAGACGCGGTTCGACTGATGGAGCGGATCGGCGAGGCCGACTACCGGATCACGGCCGGGGCGAACGAGCAGGTGCAACTGGAGGCGCTGTTGGCGTCGCTGGCGCTCGAGTCGGAACAGTGAGGTAATTTTTATACGATGGTGTTCGTACGTCCGATATGGTCGACGCTGTCACGGTTATCGGACTCATCGGTATGATCGTAACCGCGTTGATGGTCGTCGCAATGCTGGCGCTCACACTCCTCGGAATGCGATCCGAGCACCACGGACTGAACACCGAATCCACGTCCGACTCCACCGCTCCCGGAATCGAGTAGCGATTCGAGTCCTTTAGAACGTCCCGGCCCCTCGGTCCGCTGTGGATCCATCGCGCATCGTTGCGGAGTTTCCGGCACCGTCGTTTCGGGGCGCACAGGAGCAAGCACTGAGCGATATCCAAGCTGCCTTCGAGGACAATAACGATGTCGTCCTCGTCCGCGCCCCGACCGGCAGCGGTAAATCTCTGCTCGCGCGCGCGATCGCGGGGTGTGCCCGCCGGGACGGCGAGGACGCGCCGAGCCTCCCGACCGGCGCGTATTACACCACTCCGCAGGTGTCCCAGCTCGACGACGTCGCCGGCGACGACCTGCTGGACGATCTGAACGTCATCCGCGGGAAGCCGAACTACGACTGCATCCTGCCGGGCGAGACCTCGACGCCGGTCACCCGCGCGCCCTGTGCCAGAGAGCGCGGATTCAACTGTCCTGTCAAGCACCGCTGTCCGTACTTTTCGGACCGGGCGATCGCCTCGAACAAACCGATCGCGGCGATGACGCTCGCGTACTTCATGCAGACAGCCGGCAGCGAAGTGTTCGGCGAACGCGACGTCGTCGTCGTTGACGAGGCCCACGGTCTCGCAGAGTGGGCCGAGATGTACGCGACGATCGAGCTCTCGCCGTCGTCGGTGCCCGTCTGGGATGTCTGTCGCCCGCCGGACGTAACCGACGTCTCCGACGTCGAACCGTACGCCGAACGGCTGATCGACACCTGTTCGCGCCGACAAGAGGAGCTTCGCGGTCGCGTCGAGTTGACCCAATCGGAGGCCGAAGAGCGTGACCGACTCGCCGAGTTGATCCGGGATCTGAAGTGGTTCCTCGAAGATCTCCGCGATCTCGACAGCCCGACAGTGTGGGTCGTCGACCAATCGGATCGCGGAACGCGGGACGATCCGCGCGGTGGGGCAGTCCAGATCAAGCCGCTCGATCCCGCACGGTATCTCCACCACACCGTCTGGAACCGAGCAAGCAAGTTCGCGCTCCTCTCGGCGACGATACTCAACAAGGACGCGTTCTGCCGAAGCGCCGGACTCGATCCGAACACCGTCGCACTGGTCGACGTTCCCCACACGTTCCCGGTCGAAAACCGGGCGCTGTACGACGTGACGCAGGGGAAAATGACCTACGAGCACCGAGAGGAAACGTTGCCGAAAGTGGCTCGAACCGTCGTTCGGCTGATGGCGAAACACGACGACGAGAAGGGGCTCATTCACGCACACTCGTATGCGATCGCCGACCGGCTCTGTGAACTCTTCGAGGAGTTCGGCGTCGACAGTCGCGTTCGGAGCCACGACCGCGAAAACAGGGACGCGGCGCTGTCGGGCTGGAAACGGAGCGACGATCCCGACGTGTTCGTTTCGGTGAAGATGGAAGAGGCGCTGGATCTTCACGGCGACCTCTGTCGGTGGCAGGTGTTGTGTAAAGCCCCGTACCCGAACACTACCGACTCCCGCGTTGCCCGGCGGCTCGAAGAGGGTCAGTGGGCGTGGTACTACCGGAGCGCACTGCGAACGGTGATTCAGGCCTGCGGACGAGTGGTCCGTGCTCCGGACGATTACGGTGCGACGTATCTCGCCGATAGCTCCCTTCTTGATCTGTTTGATCGGGCTCGAACCGATATGCCACCGTGGTTCCAAGAGCAGGTCGATCGACTCTCCGATCCGGAGCTTCCCCCGTTCGATCCGGGCCGAGCCGCCGGGAACAGTTCGCGTACGACGACTCACCGACGCCCGAACCGCCGGTCGAACCGTCGATCGAACGACGCTACAACGATTGATGACCATCCGCTCTCCGATGTTTGGGGTGACGAGTAGCGTCGCCCCTCGCGGCCAGTTGATGGAGTACAAATAGGGGGACAACCTACTGCCGCGCGTGAGCCGAAGCGAACGCCTCCGGTTGGCGGTCGTCGTCTTCGTCGTCCTCTTCACGCAGCTTCTGGTTTATCCCGGCGTCGACCGACTCGTCGTTGCGCTTGGTGGGACGCCCCAAATCGACGCCGGAACTGCCTTCCTCGCCGTCCAACTCCTCGCATTCGTTCTGTTTTCCGCCGTCTGGGGTGCGCTCTCGGACCGCGCCGGGCGGCGAATCCCCTTCATCGTTGTCGGCGCGTTCGGCGGTACCGTCGCGTATCTCGCGCTCGCCGCCACGCTTGTCACCGGTTTTGGTGACTTCCGAACCGCTCTCGTCCTCCGATTCGTCGAGGGAACGTTCACGATCGGTGCGTTTTCGCTCGCGATCACGATGCTCATGGATCTCGATGGCGGCCACGGTCGTAACATGGGGGCGGCCGGCATCGCTATCGGTTCCGGCGCCGCGCTCGGCGCTCCGGTCGGCGGCCAGCTGTACGAACTCGGACCGCTCGCGCCGGTTCTCGCGTCCGCCGTTTTACTTTCGACCGCCGCTGTCGTGATCTGGACCGTTCCCGACCGCGCGCCCAGCGGACGTCGGAGCCTCCGGGATGCGATCGGCAGCTTCCGGCGGACGCCCGAACTGCTCGTCCCCTTCGCGTTCGGCTTCGCAGACCGGTTCGCTGCCGGCTTCTTCGGTCTCATCGGGACGTTTTATTTCCGCGACGCGTTCGGATTGTCTCCCGCGGAAATCGGCCTGTTGCTCGCGTGCTTTTTCGCTCCCTTTGCGCTGTTGCAGTACCCGTTCGGGGCGCTCTCGGATCGGGTCGGCCGGGTGGTTCCCATCGTCGCCGGATCGGCCGGGTTCGGGGGCGCGATCCTCGCCGTCGGCCTCGCGCCGACAGTCGCCTCCGCCGCGGGCGCAATGGTTCTCGTCGGTGTCCTCGGCGCCCTCGTCGCGCCCGCGACGATGGCGCTCGTCACCGACCTCGTCGAACCGGGTGAACGAGGCGCGGCGATGGGCGGGTTCAATATCTTCGGTAGTCTCGGCTTCCTCGGGGGTATCATCGTCGGCGGCTCACTGGCTGCCCGCTACGATTACTTCGCCGCGTTCGTCGTCGCCGGTGGGCTCGAAATCCTCATCGCGATCGTCTCACTGCCGGTCTTACTTCGAGTCGCCCCGGATCCGACAGCGACGTTCGGCTCGACGAGCGAGCGTTGAGGTTCGCTTTTCCGAACGCGATCAAAACTCCCATGCGTCTCCTCTGTGATACCACACGTATCAGGTGGTTTCTGTGACGAAAAAACGCGAGTACAAAGCCGAGTACCCCGACAAGACGCTGTATATCCCCGGCCCGACGGAAGTCCGAGATGACGTTCTCGAAGCGATGTGTGAGCCGATGTTCGGCCATCGGATGGATCGGATGACCGATCTGTACACGACGATCGTCGAGGACACGAAGGAGTTCCTCGGAACGCAAAACGACGTCGTCATCCTCACGGCGTCGGGCACGGAGTTTTGGGAGGCTTCGACGCTCAATCTCGTCGACGAAAACATCCTCGTGGCGACCTGCGGAAGTTTCAGCGAACGACACGCGAACGTCGCCGATCGATTGGGAAAGAACGTCGACAGACTCGAGTACGAGTGGGGCCAGGCGGTTAAGCCGGAGGATATCCGCGACGCCCTCGAAACGAGCGAAAAGCACTACGACGTCGTAGCGTGCGTGATGAACGAGAGCTCCACAGGCGTCCGGAATCCGATCGAGGAAATCGGCGACGTCGTCGCGGAGTATCCGGACACCTACTTCGTCGTCGACGCCGTCTCGTCCTTGGGCGGCGACTACGTCGACATCGACGAACACAACATCGACGTGATATTCGCCTCCTCGCAGAAGGCGTTTGCCATGCCTCCGGGACTCGCTATCTGCGTCGTCAGCGAGGACGCATACGACCGCGAGATCGAGAAAGAATCGGCCTCGTGGTACGGCGGCTTCCAGCGAACGATCGATTACTACGAGCGGAAGGGACAGACCCACTCGACGCCGGCGATCCCGATCATGTTGGCGTACCGAACGCAGATGAAGCACATGCTCGAAGAAGGCCATGAAGCCAGGGATCAACGTCACCGCGAGATGGCCGAGTACACCCGAGAGTGGGCTCGAGAGCACTTCGCGATGTTCCCCGAATCGGGCTATGAATCCCAGACCGTCGCCTGCATCGAGAACACGCAGGGTATCGACGTCGCCCAAACCATCGAGACCGTCTCCGAGAAGTACGACATGGCGTTTTCGAACGGCTACGGTTCCCAGCTCGGTGAAAAGACGTTCCGGATCGGCCACATGGGCGAACACACCGTCGAGAGCGTCGAAGCGTTGACCGACGCGATCGAGGACGTCGCCGGATTGTAACGACCGTCGAACGACCAATGGACGAACCCGACGACAACCCCTACATTCGCGATCCGCCGCTTGAGTTCGAACCGCCTGAAACGCTCGACCGCGAGACAGCGGAGCGGCAGGCCGAACTGTTGCGGGAGGCGATCCGATATCACGATCATCGCTACTATCGACTCGCCGATCCCGTTATCTCCGATCGGGCCTACGACGTGCTCTTCGACCGACTGGTCGAGTTGGAAGATGCGTTCGATCTCGACTCACAAACGAGTCCCACACGTCGGGTGGGTGCCGAACCGCTCGATCGGCTCGAAACTGTCGACCACGTCGCCCCGATGCGTTCGATCGACTCCTCCGTCGAGGAATCCGACGTTCGGGATTTCGACGAACGAATACGTGAGCAACTATCGAAGACAGGTTACGACGGGCCGTTTGAGTATCTCTGTGAGCCGAAGTTCGACGGTCTCTCCGTCGAGTTAGTCTACGATGACGGCCGTCTAATTCGAGCGGCCACGCGCGGCGACGGATACGAAGGTGACGACGTGACCGAAAACGTTCGAACGATTCGGTCCATTCCGCTCGAACTCCGCGGCGATCCCCCTGGATTTCTCGCCGTTAGGGGCGAGGTGTTTATGCCGAAAGACGGCTTTCAGGCGTACAACAGAGAGCGGATCGAGCGCGGCGACGATCCGTTCGCGAACCCGCGAAACGCCGCTGCCGGCACGCTTCGTCAGCTCGATCCGTCGATCCCCGCCGAACGGCCGCTCGACTGTTTCGTCTTCGACGTCCTCGACGATGGGGGGATGGACTTCGAGACACGTCTCGAAGAACGCGAGGCCGTCCAGCGGTGGGGATTTCGGACCGACGATCACACGCGACTCGTGGACGATATCGACGGCGCCGTTGTGTTTCGCGAGGAGATGCTCGACCTCCGGGACGATCTCGAGTACGAGATCGACGGTACGGTGATCAAGCTCAATCGGACGGACGCCTGTGCGTTGCTCGGTGCGACCGCCCGAGCGCCGCGGTGGGCCTACGCCTACAAGTTCCCGGCACGGACCGAAGTCACGACTGTCCGAGATATCGTCGTTCAGGTCGGTCGAACCGGCCGATTGACGCCGGTCGCGCTGTTGGATCCGGTCGAGGTCTCGGGCGTCGAGGTGTCTCGGGCGACGCTTCACAATCCCAAGCAGATCGAAGAACTCACCGTTGATGTCGGCGATACCGTCCGGATCAAGCGCGCCGGCGACGTGATTCCGTACGTCGAATCGGTCGTCGATGGCAGCGATGAACACTTCGAGTTTCCCGACACCTGTCCAGTCTGTGAGAGCCCTATCGAACACGACGGGCCGATCGCCTTTTGCACCGGCGGCGTCGGCTGTCCGGCGCAGCTCCGGCGTGCCGTTCAACACTACGCGTCCCGGGCCGGCCTCGATATCGAGGGGCTCGGCGAGAAAGCGGTCGATCAGCTGATCGATGCAGGACTCATCGAACGACTACCCGATCTGTACGCCCTCTCCGAGGACGAACTCGCTGACCTCGACGGTTGGGGTCAGACAAGCGCCGGAAACGTCCTCTCCGAACTCGACGCGAGTCGTGAGCCGCCGCTTTCGGACTTTCTGTCCGCGCTCGGAATCCCATCCGTGGGTCAGACGACCGCCGCCGATATCGCCCGCCATTTTGGAACCCTCGACGCGATCCTCGACGCCTCCGAAGATGATCTGCGAGCTGTCGATGGAATCGGATCCACCGTCGCGAGCGAGATCGCCGAGTTCTTCGGAAGCGAGCGAAACCGAGCGATCATCGAGAATCTTCGCTCGGTGGGCGTCGATCCGATTCCGGCCGAAACGAGTGGAACCACACTCGACGGATTGACGTTCGTCTTCACCGGCTCGCTTGACGGACTGACACGCGGCGATGCACAGGAGCTCGTCGAGCGTCACGGCGGCTCGGCGACCTCCAGCGTGTCGAGCAACACAGATTACCTCGTCGTCGGAGACGATCCTGGCCAGAGTAAACGCAGCGCTGCAGACGAACACGACGTTCCGACGCTCGATCAATCCGAATTCGAGCAGTTGCTCTCCGAATACGGTATCGATGTATAGCGAACAGGCGGAACGTACCGATCGATGATCCGTGTTCCGCTACGGTGTGTACTACACCCTCCCGCCTCGGCGGATCACCGACAAGTGTTCAGGGAATACCGGTGCTGGTTCCGTGTTCGTATATAAACCGTTGGAGTGACGTTTGGTTGGCCTGCTCTTCGGTGGGGTTCGATTGTCCCGTTTCGGGACGATAACTCCTATCACTATCGCAGCCTCCTGTACAGATAATGGGTTTCTTCGAGGCGATCAGACAAACGTTCGGGCTGAGTGCGGAGGCCGATGCGACCCGAGATGCCGATCCCGAGGACCTCTTCGGGATGTCCACTGCGTACGTGACGATGGAAGCCGATCTCGGCTTTGCACCGACGGGCGATGCGGCGCTTTGCTTTGCGAACGTCGACAGTACCGCGTTTCGGGACGCGCGCCGCGAGGTCGAAGCCATCCTCGAACTCGGCGAAGCCGAGACGGGGACGTCCGCGTCGTTCATCGAGGACAGTCACGGTTACAACTGGGTCGTGTTGCGGGATTCGGACTTCGAAAACCTCGTGACGAGCGTCCACTTCGCCGCCGATACGCTCGTCGACGAAGGATTCGGATCACGACTGCTGGCGGCGCTGTTCGCGTTTGATCGGGACGGAACGACCGCCTACTGGGTCTACTCGTTTCGTCGGGGGTCGTACTATCCGTTCGCTCCGACCGGTGGCCGCGAACGGGACGGGTCCCTCGAATTCAAACTCGAGAGCAACCTCGATGGCGAACTCGATATAGAGGGAGATACGTCCTATTGGTATCCGATGTGGCCCGAAGGGGACGAACATCCTTGGGGCTGAATTCGCCCGCCTTTTTTCACTCCTAAACCTTCGGAAGCTTTCACCATCGTCAGCGCCAGCGTCGGGCGCTTTCACTTTCACTAAGCTGTTAACGAGGCTTTATGTACCGGGCGGACACAGGACTGATTATGGCAGCAGCGACAGAAGATCTAGAGGAACTCCCCGGGGTCGGCCCCGCGACAGCAGACAAACTCCGCGAGAACGGCTACGATTCGTATCAGAGTATCGCGGTCGCCAGTCCCGCCGAACTCTCGAACACCGCCGATGTCGGCGAATCGAATGCAAACGACATCATTCAGGCCGCACGGAGCGCGGCCGACATCGGCGGGTTCGAAACCGGAACGGACGTGCTCGAACGACGCGAACAGATCGGTAAACTCGAGTGGCTGATCCCCGAGATCGACGACATGCTCGGCGGCGGCGTCGAGACTCAATCGATCACCGAAGTGTACGGCGAGTTCGGTGCCGGGAAATCGCAGATCACACACCAGCTCGCAATCAACGTCCAACTCCCCGATGAGGTCGGTGGACTTCACGGTCGCTGTATCTTCGTCGACAGCGAGGACACCTTCCGTCCGGAACGGATCGACGAGATGGTCCGCGGACTTTCCGACGAGGTTATCGAGGCCGCGATGGATGACCGCGAAATCGAAGGCGGTCCGGACGACGAAGCCGCGATGGAAGAGCTCGTACAGGCCTTCCTGGACAAGATTCACGTCGCGAAAGCGTTCAACTCCAACCACCAGATATTGCTCGCCGAGAAGGCTCAAGAGATCGCCGCCGAATACGAAGACGACGACTATCCCGTCCGGTTGGTCTGTATCGACTCACTGACTGCACACTTTCGCGCCGAATACGTCGGCCGCGGCGAACTGGCCAACCGCCAACAGAAACTCAACAAACACCTCCACGACATCGACCGTGTCGGCAACCTCTACAACGCCGCGACGGTCGTGACGAACCAGGTGCAATCGAACCCCGACGCCTTCTTCGGCGATCCGACGAAACCTATCGGTGGTAACATTCTCGGTCACAAATCGACGTTCCGAATGTATCTGAAGAAATCGAAGGGCAACAAACGGATCGTCAAACTCGTTGATGCGCCGAACCTCCCCGACGGAGAAGCCGTCATGCGCGTCGAAAACGAGGGTCTCAAACCCGAGTAACTGCCGGCGACTGGACGTTCGTTTCCGCCGGTGTGTGAGGACGCACCGGGGCGCGGTCCTTTGGAAAGCCTTAAGGTACGAAGCCGGTTACGTGAGAGTGCAGGGTGCCCGGGTGGTGTAGTGGCCCATCATACGACCCTGTCACGGTCGTGACGCGGGT
>CAYQWI010000002.1:0-21043 GCA_964421165.1 uncultured Natronomonas sp. | reverse complement strand
GAAGAGGAAGGGGAAGCCGAGGACGTTGTTGACCTGATTGGGGTAGTCGGATCGGCCGGTGGCCATGATGACGGTGTCGTCGCGGGCGGCTTTGGCGGCTTCATAGCGGATTTCGGGGTCGGGGTTTGCCATCGCGAAGACGATCGGGTCCGCCGCCATCGAGCGGACCATCTCTTCGCTGACGATACCGCCCGCAGAGAGGCCGACGAACACGTCCGCGCCCTCCATCGCGTCCGCCAGCTCACCGCCCGGACCCGGGCTCGCGAACTCCTTTTTATATTCGTTGATGTCGCCCGATTCGGCCCGGGCTTCGGTGATGATTCCCGAGGAGTCACACATGGTGATCTTTTCGGGATCCGCACCGAGCGAGACGTAAAACCGCGCCGTTGATATCGCGGACGCCCCGGCTCCCGAGAAGACGATATCCAGCTCCTCGATCTCTTTGCCGGCGATCTCGACGGCGTTGAGGAATGCGGCTCCGGAGATGATCGCCGTCCCGTGTTGGTCGTCGTGAAACACCGGAATGTCCATCTCCTCGCGGAGATACGACTCGATCTCGAAACAGTCCGGGCTGGCGATGTCTTCCAGATTGATGCCCCCAAACGTCGGCTCCATCCGGGCCACGGATTCGGCGAACGCCACGGGATCGTCCTCGTCGAGTTCGATGTCGAAGACGTCGATGTCGGCGAACCGTTTAAAAAGGACGCCTTTCCCCTCCATGACTGGTTTCGACGCCTGCGCGCCGATGTCGCCCAGCCCGAGGACGGCGCTGCCGTTCGAAACGACGGCAACCATGTTCCCCTTCGTCGTATAGGTGTAGGCGTCGTCGGGGTTTTCGGCGATTTCTCTGCAGGGTGCGGCGACGCCGGGCGAGTACGCCAACGAGAGATCCCGTTGGGTGTTCGTCGGCTTCGTCGTCGAGATTTCGATCTTCCCCGGCGGTTCGGTGCGGTGATACTCCAGTGAATCCTCGTCTAATCCCATATAATTTCGGGGACGTGCAGCCTAAAGAGTGGACTGTCTCCGTCCGATTTTGCCCTACCTCACGACGAGCTTTACTGAAAGCGCCCCGGCGGTCACCGAAAACGAGGCGAGCACGACGAACATTACCGCGACCGTTCCGTACGTCAGTACGATCCCGACGATCGCCGCGCCGAGTGCCCCGATCCCGAAGATCGCGAGATACGTATATCCGAACGAGAGCCCTCGCGCCTCGGGCAGCGAATACTTCGCGATCGTCGCCTGTGTCAGCGGCTGCATCGCAAAGAGCGTGAATCCGAGCGCAACGCTCGCGCCGATCAGTCCCCACAGGCCGATCTGTGCCGCCGGAACGAACGCGAGTGCGATGACCGTTAGCGCGGATAGCATGACGATCAACCCTCTATCCGGTTCGATCCGGTCAGTCAGCCGCCCGCCGAGATACTGTCCGCCGATGCCGACGGTTAACAGCCCGGCGTAAAGATAACTCGAGAGGTCGAAGTCGTCGGCGAGCGGGCTCTCGGGATCGACGATCAGGTGAACCTCTCCGACGGCTGCAGCGAGGAAATCACCCAACAGATCCGGCAGGAACGTCAAGATCCCCCGGTAGTAGAGCCCGTTGAGCGCGACGATAACGAAGACGAACAGAAATCCGACCGTGAACAGCCGCTTCGTCTCCCCGATAAACTCCGCGATCGAGGACGGACTTCTGCCGCCGTCCCGAATCGTTTCGGCGTCTTCGACCGCGGCTGTCGGATCGAACCGCACGCGCAAGCCGGCGATCGCCGCGAGCAGCGCCGGAACGGCGAGCAACACCGCTACGGTTCGCCAATCGAACGCGAGCAACAAAATCGCGGTGAGAAGCGGCCCGCCGGCGATTCCGACGTTGCCGGCCATCCCGTGGTAGGCGAACCCGCGGCCGCGTTCCTGCACGCCGTTGCTGATGAGCGTCAACCCCGCAGGGTGATAGATACTTGCGCTTGCGCCCCACAGCGCCAGTGCGAGCGCGACACCGAGGACGCCAGGTGCGAAACTCAACGCGAGAAACGACGCCCCCATGCCGGCCAGACAGCCGACGATCAGCGTTCGGGAGCCGTATCGATCGACCAACAGACCGCCCGGAAGCGCACCGACGCCAAACAGGGCGTATCCAACCGAAACCGCGGTTCCCAAAAGCGCTGCCGTCGTCGAGAACTCCAGCAGCCAGATCGTCATCAAGATCGGAATCGACAGTTCGTAGATGTGAACCATCGCGTGTGCGACCATGACGTATCCGACGATTGATCGGTCGTTACGTTCCACAGGCGTGGTACTTCAGTGAGCGCTTTAGTCGGTTCGATTCTCCCCACGCGGCTATGTTATTCGTATTCACGCGTCTCTTCGGACACTTCCGACGGCCGTCTTCGCCGGGGAAAACTTAACGGCGACCGTCGTAGGTCGGTCCATGTCAACGATCTCGGAGACGTACATCGAGAACCGACAGCGCGTCCAGCCGACACACACCAACAACTACGCGTCAGCCCACGGCGGCAACGTCGTAAAGTGGATGGACGAAATCGGGGCGATGTCCGCCATGCGACACGCCGGTGAAACGTGCGTGACCGCCCGGATTCACGGATTGGATTTCGAGCGTCCGATCCCGCAGGGTGACATCTGTGTCATCGAAGCGTACGCGTACGAAGCCGGACGGACTAGCGTTCGGGTCCGGCTTCGAGCGTCTCGTGAGGATCCGCGGACGGGCGAGCGAGAACAGACGACCGATTCGTATTTCGTCTTCGTCTCGGTGGACATCGAAAACAGGCCGACGCCGGTCCCGGACCTCGAGATCGGCTCGAAGCGATGTGAACGGCTCCGGGCCGATGCGCTCGAACACGAGCCGAAACGGTAGCGGCACCGCAGCGCTTGTTCGTTCCTCGGTTTTTTGTCGCTTGGAGACAAACATATATCGGCATGACAGAAACTAACACAGATGTGTTCGTCGTCGGAGGCGGCCCCGCCGGTCTGAGTGCCGCCCTGTTCACACAGAAAAACGGACTAAAGACGGTCTGCGTCGATGCGGACGGCACATGGCTGCATAAGGCTCACCTGTTCAATTATCTCGGGATCGGTTCGGTCGACGGTTCCGCGTTTATCGAAACCGCGAGAGCGCAGGTCGATAGCTTCGGGGTCGAGCGCGTTGACGCGACCGTAACTGACGTGACCGAAACCGACGATGGGTTCATCGCTGAGACCGAAAACGGCGAGTACAGCGCAGGTTACATCGTGTTGGCGACCGGCGCGAACCGCGATCTCGCCGAATCGCTCGGCTGTGCGTTCGATGGCGATGTCGTCGACGTAGACGTGACGATGGAGACGAGCGTCGACGACGCCTACGCGACCGGCGCGATGGTTCGAGCCGAGGAGTGGCAGGCGATCATCTCCGCCGGCGACGGTGCCGCCGCCGCGTTGAACATCCTCTCGAAGGAGAAGGGCGAACACTTCCACGACTTCGACGTACCCGCCGACGCGGACGCCGTTTTCGGTGGTATGGCCGAAGAATAATCTCGTGACCGAACGACATCGACCGCGAAAACGGTTTGTCGATCCCGAACGTCGCGTCGGATATGAAGCTCGATCCCGACGAAACGGCGGTCGTGGTCGTCGACATGCAGAACGGTTTCTGTCACCCGGACGGCTCGCTGTACGCCCCCGGAAGCGAGGCGGCGATCGAGCCGTGCGCCGAGATAGTCTCCGACGCCCGCGAGGCGGACGCCTCCGTCGTCTTCACCCGCGACGTTCATCCACCCGAACAGTTCGAGGACAACCACTACTACGACGAGTTCGACCGGTGGGGCGAACACGTTCTGGAAGGATCGTGGGAGGCCGAACTCGTCGACGAACTCGATCCCCGAGACGACGAGCTCGTCGTCGAAAAACACACCTACGACGCGTTTTATCGGACGGGGCTCGAAGGCTGGCTGGAGAGTCACGGTATTCACGATCTCGTACTTTGTGGAACGCTCGCGAACGTCTGCGTCCTGCACACCGCGGGATCGGCCGGGTTGCGCGATTACCGTCCGATCCTGCTCGAAGACGCCGTCGGATCGATCGAGGATGCCCACCGGGAGTACGCGCTCGACCACGCCGCGTGGCTCTTCGGAGAGGTCCACTCGCGTTCGGAGATCGAGTTCGAGTAGCGGACGACGCATCGGCCGCGTTTCCCCGCGCTTAAGTCCGACCCACGAGAACGCGGTGTATGGACGACCGAACGTACACGGCGGAAGCCGAGCCGGGCGAGACGGTTACCGTCGCCGGCTGGGTCCACGAAGTTCGCGACCTCGGCGGTATCGCTTTCCTCATCCTGCGGGATCGAACCGGGCAGATCCAGATCAAACTTGAAAAAGACGAGATGGACGACGACCTCGTCGAGACGGGACTCGGCGTCTCCCGCGAATCCGTCATCACGGTTTCCGGCGACGTCAAAGAAGAACCGCGCGCCCCGACCGACGTGGAGATTGTCCCGGAATCCATCGAGGTACTGTCGGCGGCCGACACCGAGTTGCCGCTCGATCCGACCGGCAAGGTCGACGCCGAGCTCTCGACCCGGCTCGACAACCGGACGCTCGATCTCCGGCGCGAGGCCGGACAGGCGATTTTCCAAGTTCGAAGCGAGGTCCTCCGCGGCGTCCGAGAGGCGTTCCGGGAGGCGGACGCGACCGAGATCAACACGCCGAAGATCGTCGCGACGGGAACCGAGGGCGGCACCGAGCTGTTCCCGATCACCTACTTCGGCAAGGAGGCGTTCATGAACCAGAGCCCACAGCTTTTCAAACAGCTCGTCGCCGGCTCGAACCTCGAACGCGTCTTCGAGATCGGTCCGATCTTCCGCGCCGAAGAGCACAACACGCCGCGACATCTCAACGAGGCGACCTCGATCGACTTCGAGGGGGCATTCTGCGATCATCACGACGCGATGGACGTCTGCGAGCAGGTGGTCGTGGCAGCCTACGAAGCCGTCGCCGAAAACTGCGCCGACGAGCTCGAAGCGCTCGGACTCGCCGACGAGTTCGAATCGCCGGAGACGCCGTTCCCGAGACTGTCCTACGAGGAGGCGATCGAGCGGATCAACGCGACGGGCGAGCTCGACGAACAGCTCGTGTGGGGCGACGACCTGCCGACGGAGGGCGAGAAGGCGCTCGGTGACGACGTGGGGGGGCACTACTTCATCACCGACTGGCCGGCGGAGATCAAGCCGTTCTACATCATGGATCACGACGACGACGAGACGCTCTCGACGGGATTCGATCTGATGCACCCGCGTATGGAACTCGTCTCGGGCGGCCAGCGCGAACACCGCCACGATCGGCTCATCGAGGGGTTCGAAGCACAGGGACTCGACCCGGATGCCTTCGAGTACTACACCAAGATGTTCAAATACGGAATGCCGCCGCACGCCGGCTGGGGGCTCGGCGGCGAGCGGCTCATCATGACGATGCTCGAACTGTCGAACATTCGGGAGGCCGTGTTGTTCCCACGCGACCGTCAGCGGCTTTCGCCGTAACGGTCGCGTGGGTGCTCGCGGAACCTCCGGTTCCGCGCCGTTCCCGCGAGATAGACAGCGATTGAGCCCGTAGGCGAAATCGTTGCTATAGTAGCCACTGGGAATCAATACACACCTGATCGCATGACAGCTCTGTGATCAGTGTGTACATAGTTCCAGTTGTTACTAGAGCGAGTGGGACTGATAGAGATTATCGTAGCCGCCCATCGGTTTCGACCCCCGTCTTTCAACACCGTTTCGGGGAAAGTACGAACTCGTACGATACTCCTTATGAGTATACCCACCTTCGGTGTAGCGGTCCGATTCTCACAAATCGGTATTCTTCCTTGTAGCCGTGGCTTTCGGTCACTCGGCTTCGGAGCCCCCGGTCTCGGTCGATAATTAGGATTCCATTACCACTCAATGTCTTCAAATGGTATTCGCCGACACTATTATGTATTTCCGCACCGTCCGTCTAGGTACTATGAGCGAATACAGCTCACCGATCTCGATCGCGTTCGAGTTCCAGCGCAACGCCATTCGCGGAACACACGATATCATGGAAAACAGCGTTCGGGCTCAACAGAACTTCAACGAGGCAGTCGTCGACGGTTTCGAACCTGCTCGGAATACGACCGAACGGGGGACTAATCTCTTCCGGACGGGCCTCGACGCCTACTTCGACGCTATCGAATCCGCCGCTCCCGCCGGTAGCGGATTCGGCGAGCTCCGTGAGATGATGCACGAAAGCCTCGACACGTTCGAGAAGAGTCAACTCGACGTGATCGAAGGGATGGAGACGAACTTCAACGAGAGCGCCGGTTCGGCCGAGGAGATGCTCGAGGAGTTCCTCGACGCCCTCGAAAAGCAGGTCACGACCCTCCTCGAAGCCCACGAGGATCTCGAAGATCAGACCGTCGAGGCGCTCGAACGGGTCGTGGACGGCCTCGAAGAGCTCCAAACGGAGTTCGAAGCGCGCGGTGAGGAAATGCAAGAACAGCTCGAAGCGCAGGCCGAAGCGGTTCAAGAGCAACTCGAAGAGGTCACCGAGACTATGCAAGAGACTGCCGAAACGCCTGACCTCTCGGCCTGATCGTCCGACCGGCTCTGCTTTTCTCACGCCCGATACCGACGAGTACACAAAGGGTCGTCTCCGACGATCGGTATGAGCGAACTCACCGTCGAGGCGGTCGAATCGGTCGACGATGACGGCCCCCCAGCCGGCGTCGACGCGCCCGAATACGTTCTCTACGGCGGGAAAGGCGGCGTCGGAAAAACGACTTGCGCGGCCGCGACCGCGCTCGCGAGCGCACGTGGGGGAACTTCGACGCTCGTCGTTTCGACCGATCCCGCCCACTCGCTGTCGGACACCCTAGAGACGGAGATCCCGCCCGAGCCGACAAAAATCAGTGACGAACATCCGCTGTTCGCGGCCGAGATCGATCCCGAAGCGGCAGCGGAGGGGCCGTTTGCACCCGGTGGCGGCGACGAGGGATTCGATGACGAACCGCGGGACGACGACGCCACAGCGCAGTTCGATCTCGGCGGTCTCGAAGAACTGCTCGGCGAGGGCGGGACACCGCTCGCCGGCGGGTCGATGCCGGGAGCCGACGAGGCGGCCGCGATGCAACTCCTGCTCGAGTATCTCGACGATCCACGGTTCGAGCGGGTCGTCGTTGATACCGCCCCGACGGGACATACGCTTCGACTGCTCGAACTCCCCGAAATGATGGATTCGATGCTCGGCCGACTGCTCTCGGTTCGCGAGAAGTTCTCGGGGATGGCCGCGAGCATCGGCGGACTGTTCGGCGCTGGCGACGGAACCGAAACCGAGGCGGCGAACCTCCGGGAACTCTCATCGAAGATCGAGCGTCTCCGCGCCGCACTCCGAGACCCCGAACGAACCGACTTCCGCGTCGTGATGATCCCGGAGGAAATGAGCGTCACCGAGAGTGAGCGACTCGTCGATCGGCTGACGGCGTTCGAAATTCCTGTTCGGACGGTCGTCGTCAACCGCGTCAGCGAGGATCTGACGTCCGTCGCCGGGCTCGATCCGGAGTGGTTCGTCGCTCCCGACACGGAACACTGTGAGTTCTGTCGCCGTCGATGGGAGGTACAACGGGACGCGCTGGCCCGCGCACAGGAGCTGTTCCGCGGCCGCGAGGTTAAGCGGGTGCCGCTGTTCGCGGAGGCGGTCCACGGCGAGGCGATGCTTTCGGTGGTCGCGCGCTGTCTCGAGTAGCCGTCGCGGCGTTTCACATCATTCGTCGTCGGGGATGACGAGCACCCGGAGATCGTTCACGTTCGTCCCGGTGGCTCCCGTTCGCAAGAGCGCGCTCTTCGAATCGAGATACGTGTAGCTGTCGTTGTCCGCGAGCGCCTGCCGTGCGATGTCCGGATCCTCAATCGTCGCTCCGTCGACGAGCGCCCCGGCGGCGTCGGTGCTGCCGTCCCCGCCGTCGGTGTCGACGGCTCCGACGACGACCGGTTCGGGCAGGTTTCCCGCAGCGGCGAGGGCGAACTCCTGGTTCGGACCGCCGACCCCGTCACCGGTCACCCGGACCGTCGTCTCGCCGCCCGACAGGAGAATCGCGGGCGGATCGACCGGATCGCCGCTCAGCGTGCTCTCGGTCGCGACAGCGGCGTGGAACCGACCCGCTTGGGTCGATTCACCTTCGATTCGCGTCGAGAGGACGCACGTCTCATATCCCGCCTCTGTCGCAACGTCTCGGGCCGCGTCGATAGCGTCACGTCCCGAAGCGATGATGTGATTGTCGACATCGGTGTCGGTCGGCTCGGTCGGCTCCGCGCTCCGGAGCCACTCGTGGACCGTCGGAACGTCGACCTCGTATCGCGTGAGCACCTCGATCGCGGCTTCGGGATCAGTCGCCGTCGGAACTGTCGGTCCGCTCGCGATGACTGTCATGTCGTCGCCGACCACGTCGCTGACGAGCACGCCGACGACCGTCGCCGGCGCTGCCGCCGCCGCGAGCCCGCCGCCTTTGATCTCCGAGCAGGCCCGCCGAACGACGTTTATCTCGTCGATCGACGCCCCGGCGCCCAACAGCCCGTCGGTGATGGCTCGCATATCGTCGACAGACAGCCCCTCCGCGGGCGCGCACATGAGCGCGCTCCCGCCGCCGGCGATCGACGCGATAATCAGCGTTCGTTCGTCCGCCGCCGCCGCGCGATCGAGGACGGCCGTCGATCCCGACACGCTTCCCTCTCCCGGTGTCGGATGTTCGCCCTTCAGAACGGTCACGCGGTCGGGGGTGGCCGTCCGTTCGTTCGTGACGACGACGCCGCCCGTCACGCGCTCGCCGAGGAGCGATTCGAAGGCCGCGGCCAGATCGTCTGCGGCCTTTCCGCCGCCGAGGATCTCGATCGAATCGTACGCCGACAGGTCGTACTCCGCGTCGCGAATCCGGAGTCTGTCGCCCTCGATCGAGCAGTGTCTTTCGACCGCGCGTCGTGGGTTTGCTGCTTCGATCCCTGCCTGTAGACACTCGAGCGCGAGTTCGAGAGCGGGCGTTTCGGACAGCTCGCCGTATGTATCGAACATGGTTAGGAGCTAAATCGCCGGATCGCCTCAAAGATTCCGTCGGCGATCCGGTCCGGAAGATAGTTCGCGTACGTCAGAAGCTGTGCGGCCCGTCCGACGACGTAGCGCGGCTCTGGGTCCGGCGTCACGGCCGCCTCGACGATCGCTTCCGCGACTTCGGCGGGGTGGACGGCGACCGGGCTGTCTCCGCCGAAAAGCAGCGCGTCCTCCTGAAACTCGTAGAGGGCCTCGTAGGCGTCGGTCCGGTCGAGTCGACCCAACTCGTCGTCGACGCGGTCCCGAAAGCCGGTCTGTACCGGGCCGGGCTGGACGACGCTTACGTCGATACCGAACTGATCGACCTCGCGTCGGAGCGAATCGCTGTACCCTTCGAGCGCGTGCTTCGACGCCGAATAGGGCCCCATCCCCGGCGCGGCGATCCGACCCGCGAGCGAGGAGACGTTCACGATCGTTCCGTCCTCGCGGTCGCGCATATGCGGCAGGACTTCCCGGACGAGCCTGTGGGGTCCGAAGACGTTCACGTCGAACTGTTTTTCGAGCAGTTCGTCGTCGATGTCCTCGATCGGTCCGTGCTGGCCGTACCCGGCGTTGTTCACGAGCGCGTCGATCCGCCCCTCGTTTTCGACGATTCGGTCGACGACTCGTTTCACGTCGTCGGTGCTTCGGACATCGATCGTCCCGATGTCGCAGCCGGCGTTCCCCAGCGTCTCGATGTCGGCGGGATTGCGCGCCGTCGCGTAGACGCGCCACTCCTCGTCCAGAAAGGCGTAGGCTGTCGCCCGGCCGATGCCGGACGAACACCCCGTTATCAGTACCGTCCGATTGCTCATACGGATCGATCGGGGGGACGGTAGTTAGGCGTTGATGTAGTGATCCGTCTCACAGCTCCGATTTGACGTCGTCCGCATATCGGTCGGCCAGCCGCGTCGGACGGGGCAGTTTGTACTCGCCGCTACAGGCTTCGATACAGTCCACTGCGGTTTCGGCGGATAGCCGGTGGCCGGGGGAGACGTAAAGCGGGTTGATCTGTCTCGAGTTGGGGTACTGGCGGCTCTGGTAGGCGTATCCGACGACCGTTCCGTTCGGCGCGCTCATCGAGTCGTCGGCTTCGATCGGGACGCGATCGCCGGCAGCGAGTTCGTCGACCGACCCGCTCGGCCGACCGCACAGGAGGCTTTTCGCGACCCCGATCGCCGGCGTATCGAAGAGGACGCCGACGTGGGTCGCGATTCCCGCCTCCCGGTAGTGGATCCGGCCGCTCCCGTCGAAGACGAACAGATCGGGGTCGACCGAGAGCGCCTCAAGCGCCGCCACGATCGGCCCGCCCTCCCGGAACGCGAGCAGTCCGGGAACGTACGGCATCGAAAGCGGTGTTATCGCGTGTTCGCGCGCGATGATCTCTGCTCCGCGGAGGACGACGACGGCCGACACGGCTCTGTCCTCGAGGAAGGCCTGATCGATTCCGGCGACGAGCGCGTCGCCCGTGCGAATGTCGTTCGGCGAAAAGCCGGCCGCGTCAGAAAACGTGGCTTCCGCGGCTATTTCGGTCTGCAGCGCTTCCATCGTCTCGCGGGAGTCGGCCCGCTCGGGTCGAAAGCGCTCTTCGACGACGCGCATCTATCGGAACCGGCCGGGGCCCCCCGGACCACCGGGGCCGCCCGGTCCGCCGGGACCGAGGTTCAACTGTCGTGGACCGCCGCCGACCCGGTCTTTGATCCGGGTGCCGTACCACAGCCCGATCACGAGGCCGACGAGGTGTGCGAAGTGGGCGACGCCGTCGAGGATTCCGCCGTCGGCGACGAACGCGAAGATCGAGAACGCCGCAAAGAGGATCGTCAGCGTCCGGATCGACATCGGGATAAAGAAGAACAACAGCACTTTCAGGTCCGGAGAGGTGATCGCGAGCACGCCCATAATCGCCATCAGCGCGCCCGACGCCCCGAGGACGGCGACCTGCTCGCCGGTCACGAGCGCCACGCCGACCTGCCCGAGCCCCGCGATGACGCCGGCTCCGATAAAGAGCGCGACGAATTTCTTCGAACCGATCTGTCGTTCGACGAGTGGCCCGAAAAAGTACAGCACGATCCCGTTAAACAGCAGATGCATCGGGCTGCCGTGGGAGAACACCGAGATGATCCACGTCCAGACGTACTCCGGGTGGACCGTGTTGACGGTGAAGATCTGTCCCCACGTCGTGGTACCGGGGTTGACGCCCTGCGGCGGGAGCCGGATTCCGACGAGCGGTGCGAGGATGTACTGGATCCCGAAGACGATGACGATGATTCCGAGAAAGAGATACGAGACGTTGTTTCGGAAGTAGCCCAGTGGTCCGCCCGGGCCAGTGTCGATGCCGATCCGGTCGAGGAGTCCCGCTAGACCGCCGCGAGACTGCCGTCCGGGGCGACTGCTCGTCCGAACCGAATCGTCGAAGCCGCTGTCGAAGACGCCCGCGGGATCGTTCCAGTGGTCGAGGCCGGGGCAGTTGTGGTTCTCCGGGAGCCGATGCTCTCCACAGTACGTCCCGCTACAGTGCCGACAGTTGTACGGCATGTTCTCTTCTTTGCCGCACGCGTCACACGTCGCCATTGTTCGCAGTAGCCGGTCGGCGGCCAAAGTCGTTGGGATCGATTCGAACGCTCGGCAAAGCCCGTCTCCGCTCAAATGAGGTCCGAAAAGAACGTCTCGATCTCCTCGTTGACCAGGTCGGGCTTTTCGTACTGGAGGAAGTGACCGCCGTCCGGCACCGATTCGAAGCTGTATTCGGAGAAGTACTCGTCCAGCCGGTCGGCCCACTCGGATTTGACGACGGGATCCTCCTCGCCCCACAGGATGCGCGTCGGAACGTCGATCGGCTCCATCGACGGCGCGCCCTCGCGCATCAACCGCTTTCGCCCCTCGTCGGCGGCGATATACCAGTTGAACCCGCCCTGGAGATTTCCGGGCTGGAGATACGTGTCGATCCAGGCCTCGCGGTCTTCTTTTTCGAAGGCGTCCGGGTCGCCCGCCCAGTGTTCGAGGAAGTGGCCGACGTACGCCTCGCAGGTGTCGCGGTTCGCGCCGACGAGATCCGCGGCCCACGGCTGCTGGTTGAACGTCTGATACCAGATCTCGCCGATATGATCGGGGTCTCGCCACCGCGTTCCGATCCCCGGATACGGACAGTCGAACAGGAATAGCCCGCGGAGCAACTCCGGGTGTTCGCGCGCGATCGACTGTGCGACGTAGGATCCGAGGTCGTGGGTGACGATACCGAACTCGTCGAATCCCAGCGTTTCCGCGAGCGCCGTCACGTCCCCGACGTGTGCGTCGACGCCGTACCCCTCAGTCGCGGGCACGCCCGGTTTCTCGGAGTCACCGAATCCCCGAAGGTCCGGAACGACGACGTCGAACGACTCCGAAAGCACCGGCACGTTCTTTCGCCACGCTCGCCAGTATTCGGGCCAGCCGTGGAGCAAAACCAGCGGAAATCCGTCCCCCTCGCGCACGTAGTGTATCTCGATGCCGTTCACCCGGTCGTACTCGTGAGTCCAGTCCATCCGTGCTGTTGGTATAGTGTCACACGGATGTATATGTATGCCTCTCTCAGCTTCCATTCGATCCCGGTCGCTCGCTACAACCGGAACTCGAACTCGCCGTCCGAGCCGACGAACCGCGCCGAAATCCCCGCGCCGAACGCGTAGGCGATCCGCTCTGCGCCGCCGCGGAACCGCTCCGCGAAGCCGGCTGACGGTTCCAGTTCGGTCGTCTCGACCTCTGCTTCGAGCAGTTCTTCGAGGTGTTCTTCCACGTCGTCTCGCGTGCCGAGCGCGTCGACGAGCCCCAACTCGTGGGCGCGATCACCCAAAAACACCTTCGCCTCGGTTTCGCGAAACGTCTCGGGGTCGGTTTCGCGCCCCTCGGCGACCGTCTCGACGAACTGGTCGTAGTAGTCATCGACGATCCCCTGAAGGTATTCGCGTTCCTCGTCTCCGAGCGAGCTGAGCGGGCTTCCGGCTTCTTTGTACTCGCCGGCGGTGAGCTGTTCGTACTCCAGCCCGGCTTTCTCGAGTAGCTTCTCGGCGGTCACCCGCGAACCGCGAACCCCGATCGAGCCGACGATGCTGCCCTCTCTCGCCCATACCTCGTCACAGCCGCTCGCGATCCAGTAGCCGCCGCTGGCGCAGACGTCGGTCGCGTACGCGATCGTCGGCCCGTCGAACTCGGCGGCGGCGAGGCGAATATCGTCGCTCGGTAACACCGCGCCGCCGGGGGTGTTCAACCGGAGGACGAGCGCCTCGGCGTTGTCGTCGGCGTCTGCCTGCTCGATCAGATCGACGATCTCGTCCGCGCCGGGCTTTCCGGGCGCGGAGACCGGAATTCTACCGCCCCCGCCGTCGCGCGTGATCGGTCCCTCAACGGCCACTTCGACGGTGTTGTACCCCGGAAAGACGCTCTGTCCGATCGAACCGCCGAGACGGAGCCCCGCGACGACGACGGCGATCATCAACAGCACGCCCAAAAGCTCCGCCGTCGACGTCGGAACTTCGACGAACAGCGTCCATCCGGCCACTGCCGCAACGGCGGCGACGACGAGTACGATTCCGATTCGCCCGACAGTTCTGAGTCCGCTCATGGGCCGTACTGACGACCGGGGTCCTGTTAAGTGTGGGAGAAACGTGAAATACGGTCGGCGGGACGATCCGGTCGAAAAGCGTATCCCGAACGATACCGCAGATCGGATATGGCAACCGACGTCGACGCGCTCCGGACCGTCGCGGACTATCAGTTCGGCTCAGGGGCCGGCCGGGCGCTTTTCGACGGTGATATAGCCGTCCAGCGGACGAGTTCGGGGCGGCCCCAGCAGATTCTCGCGGACGGCGAACGCGTCGTTTCGTACGGAACCGACGGGCGATTCACGCTCGGGGCAGCCGGTGGATTTCGACTGCAGGAGTCCCTCGATCCGCCGGCGTACCGCGTCGTCGTCGGCGACGACAGCGAACCGTTCGTCCGCGACGGCAAGAACGTCTTCGCGAAGTTCGTCCGGACCGTCGATCCCGTGATCCGGCCGGGCGATGAGGTGCTCGTCGAACACGAAGACGGCGCGCTGCTCGCTGTCGGTCGGGCCGAACTGTCCGCGGACGCGATGGTCGATTTCGACACCGGGATGGCCGTGAAGGTCAGAGACGGCGTCGAAGCGACGTAGTCGCGGCCTCGATCGAGCTACTCGCGACACTATCTCACTGTCCCGGTCGAGACTACGTATCACGTCGGCGCGACGATCTCCGAGCAGTTCGGACACTCCGCGAGCATCCTTGGCCACTCCTCCGGATGTCGGTAGTCTATCACGAGCCGGCCGGCGGACACTGTCGTCTCACAGCGCGGACACTGTCCCAGATTCGGACACGCTGTTCGGGTCGGGTCGTCCGTCTTCATGATAGAACGCGAACACGTGTCTGACACTTAGTTACGGACTCTTTATAACGCCCAATCCAACCGTCGATGGACTGCATACTCTTATACGGGTCCGACCGAACGCCGCGGACCATCAGGCTTTTTGCGGCTTCGAATCCTCGATACGGGTATGTTTGGAGGAGGCGGCGGGTTGAACCCGCGCAAGATGAAACAGATGATGAACCAGATGGGGATCGACCTCGAAGATATCGACGCCGAGGAGGTCATCATCCGGACGGCCGAGGAGGAACTGGTCTTCCACGACGCCGAGGTACAGCGGATGGACGCACAGGGCCAACAGACGTATCAGGTGGTCGGCGAACCCGAGACCCGCCCGCGCGGTGAGGGTTCCGAGATCGAAGCCGGTGCCGACGACAGCGCCGACAGCGCGTTCTCCGAGGACGACGTCGAAATCGTCGCGATGCGGACGGGCGCGTCCGAAGAGGAAGCCAGAGCGGCGCTCGAAGAGACGGGCGATCTCGCGGCCGCGGTCCAGAAACTCGAGTGACGCGAACGAATCGCCGCGTGCTCGTCGTTCGCGGCAGCCGCGAGTTTCTGCTCGAACCGGGTGCGACCCAAGAAACCGATCTCGGGGTGCTCGAACTTCCCGAGGACGTGACGCCCGGAACGGTCGTCGAGACCCATCTCGGTGAGGCGTTCGAAGTCAGGCGGCTCCGCGGCCCGGATCTCTTCGATCACCTCGAGCGGACCGGCGCGCCGATGATGCCCAGAGACATCGGGTTGGTGATCGGCCATACCGGCGTCGCGTCGGGCGATCGGGCGCTCGATGCAGGTACCGGGACCGGCGTACTCGCGGCGTATCTCGGCCGACTCGGCGTCGAGGTGACGACATACGAGCGCGACCCCGATTTCGCCGATGTGGCCCGCGAGAATATGCGGACTGCGGGCGTTTCGGGTCTCGTCGACGTTCGGACCGGCGACCTGACCGACGCGCTCGGCGAACTCGAAGGGGCGTTCGACCTGCTCACACTCGATACCGGCGACGCTCCGGCGGTCGTCGAACGCGCCGACGAACTGTTGGCTCCGGGCGGCTTTCTCGCCGTCTACTCGCCGTTCGTCGAATCGACCCGCGAGTGCGTCCGAGCCGCCCGCTCCGTCGGACTCTCGGACGTCGTAACGCTCGAAACGATCCAGCGGGAGATGGACTTCGACGAGCGCGGGTCCCGTCCCTCGACGGCCGGCGTCGGACACACCGGCTACCTGCTCTTCGCGCGGTTCAGACCGACCTTCGATTGACCGCGTTCAGCTCGATGCTTCGTCTTCCTCGTCGATATCGATCGTTTCGACTTCGTCGTCGCTCGCGTCCCCACTCTCGCTTTTCGTCTCCAGCGCGAGACTCACGGCCCCCGCGACGGCCAGTCCGACGCCGAGCGCGCGGAGCTGTCGGAGGTACGCCGGCTTCGCTTCCAGCGCGTCCGCGTTCTCGAAGTTCTTCGCGAGGAGCTTCTTCGTCATCCAGACGCACACCTGCGGGACGAGCGCCGTTTGAAGTCCCTGACCGATCGCCCAGTACGCTCCGAGTTTGCGGCAGCTATCTCGATCTATCATACCTCTAGTACGGTGAGCTACCGTTTAAGAATGGGTGATCAGTGATCGTCCTCGCGCCACTTGTGATCGCACTCGACGCAGGTGAAAAACCGGGTCTCGGACTCGTCGGCGGCGCGGATCTGTTTCATCTCGTAGCGCGCTCTGTCGTGGCCGCAGTTCGGACAGTTGACGGTCGTCGTCGGCCCGATCTCGGCGTCGTCGACGTCGGACATATCGACCGGACCGCTGTCGGTGTCCTGTCCCTCCGTCGTTATCATCCTCGATTCGCTGTCGGCGTCGCGTTCCTTCTCGAAGCCGCACGAACCGCACACCCACAGCCCGTCTTGGCTGTGCATCATCGAGCCGCACTCGTCGCAAAATTCCATACCCGTCTCTCAATCGTGCGGCGTATTTAAGTGTCCGTGTTCGTGACCGGTGGCGGATCGTCATCTCTCGCCGTTTTCGGAACTGTGATGGACCGCCCCGACCTCGTTCGAGTAGATGTTCGGGACGGACCGCCGAGTCGTCGTGTTGGCGCTGGCTCGGATGGCCGACGCGGTCGCGAACTCGTTTCTCATCATCGTGTTGCCGCTGTACATCGCCAGCGGCGAACTCACGTTACCGGGGTTCGAGGGGGTGACGATCGCCGGACTCCCGATAACTATCGAACTCCTCATCGGCCTCGCGCTGTCGCTTTTCGGCTTTCTGAACAGCTTCACACAGCCGTTTACGGGACGGCTCTCCGATCGGACCGGGCGTCGGAAGATCTACATCCTGTTTGGCCTTTCGATCCTCGCAGTCACGAGCGTCGCCTACGCCCGCGTCGAGAGCTACGAGGCGCTCCTCGTCGTCCGTGCGCTGCAGGGGGTCGGCGGAGCGTTCGTCATCCCGACGACGGTCGCGTTAGTCAACGATTTAGCCCGCAGCGACGCGGAGCGCGGCGGCAACTTCGGCGTCTTCAACACGTTTCGGCTCGTCGGGTTCGGCTTCGGTCCGATCGTCGCCGGACTCGTCGTTCAGGCCGGGCCGTACGCCTTGCCGCTCGGCGCGACGCTTTCGGGATTCAACGCGGCGTTCGGGGTCGCCGTCGCCGGCGCGCTCGTGAGCTTCGGGCTGGTGACGGTGCTCATAGAGGAGCCACCGATCTCGGCGGCGGACGCCGGAAGCGATCTCTCGATCTCCGTGGCGGGCGACGGTCGCCTGTTCGATCCGGTCTTCGTCCTCGGGGTCGGGACGCTGTTCATGGCGATTTCGATCGCGCTGTTTGCGACCTTACAGGAGCCGATCAACCAGCGGCTCGAACAGGGCCCGACGTGGTTCGGAATCCAGTTTTCCGCCGTCGTCATCGCGAACATCGCCCTCCAGGTGCCGATCGGACGAACCGCCGACCGTATCGGTCGAAAGCCGTTTCTCGTCTGGGGGCTCGTTCTCCTCGCCCCCGCGGTGTTGGTCCAGGGGCTCGTCACGTCCCCGTGGCTGATGTTGCTTGCACGGCTCGTACACGGCGTCGCCGTGGCGATGGTGTTCGCACCGGCGCTCGCGGTTGCCGGCGATCTCGCGTCGGAGGGCGAATCCGGCACGACGCTTTCGGTGTTGACGATGGCGTTCGGGCTCGGAACCGCGGTCGGGCCGCTGGTGTCGGGCGTCCTCTTCGGCTACGGGTTCGTCGTCCCGTTCGCCGTCGGGTCGGTGCTCGCGCTCGCCGCGCTCGTTCTCGTCGTCACGCAGATCGAAGAGACGCTCGATGATACCGTCCCGATCACGCAATCTCTCGGACGCGGTGAGTGAGCGACGACCGCCCGATCAAGAGCGGCCGAACCACCCTCCGAACACCTCCGAAACCGTTCGACCTTCTTCGACGATATCGCGGCGATACTGCATGTACACCGCCCCGAGCGGCGGTTGCACGAGATACGCGAGCGCGATCGGAAGCACCGATTCGGCTGGCGGGAATCCGGGGGCTGCCGCGATCGCCAGCGCGATAGAGAGGTTGCGCATGCTCGTCGCGTACACGAGCGCGACCGACTGGGAGTCGGACAACAACGCCCGGCCGATTATCGTCCCCACGACGAGGATGATCGCATAAAAGAGCACGAGCGGGACGACGGTGATCGCCGAAGCGAGCGGATCGGCGAGGATGCTCTCGGATCGGATCGCCATCGCGATGAAGACGATGAGCATGACCCCGAGCGAGGAGACGCCGCCGAACGTTGGTTTGAGCCTGCGAAACCCTTCGATCCCATAACGGCTCAACAGCGCCCGCCGGGTCAGATTTCCGGCGACCATCGGGATCGCGACGACGATCGCCAGCTGACGATACAGCGCGTTCGGGTCGAATCCGACGTCGCCTCCGATGAGCGCCGATAGATACAGCGGGAGAATAACGACCGCCGCAACGAGATTGACCGCGATCGCGACGAGCGCCGCCTCCAGATCCCCGCCGGCGAGACCGGTCCAGGCGGCCGTCATCCCCGATGTCGGGATGAGAGCGATCAGATACAGTCCGATCGCGTAGGCCGGATCGCCGGCGAAAAACAGCCGAGCGAGCCCCACCGCGACGACCGGTGCGATGCCGAAGTTCACGATCAGACTCGCCCCGACCGGTCCGGCGTGGTCGCGGACCGAGAACACTTCCTGAAGATCGATGGTGATCATCATCGGATAGATCATCACGAAAAGGACCGGAACGATGGCGGTTTGTAGGCGGCTCTGTGTCCCCGGTCCGATAAACTGTCCAACGAAAAGACCCGCAGCGAGGGAGCCGACGACGACGTAAATGAGATTCTTCTTCAGCGCTCGAAGCGGTGCGCCGATCATCCGTTTCGCCCGTATTTGACCGATTCGTCGACTTTCGTAGCCGTTCGACGACACGTAAATGAACCGGATGTGTGTCTTCCCGTTCTTTCGGTCTGTGCAAAACAGATCATTACTATATTGTGACTACCGAACAATAAAGAAACTTTCCGGTTCCGGAGCGAAACGGCGTTGATTGCGGTGTCGTACCCGAGGCAATTATGAGCCTGCCGAACGTACGCGGATGTATGAGCGAAGACGCGTTCGTCTACGACGACGACTGTGGGTTCTGTACGTGGTGGGCCGATTACTTCGTCCAGCGGACGGATCTCGAGGCGATCGGTTTCGAGGAGCTCACCGACGAACAGCTCGACCGGTTGCCCGACGATTTCGAGTCGTGTGCACACCTCCTCACCGACGAGGCCGTCTACTCCTGTGGCGCCGCCATCGAACAGTCGTTCGTCCGTGCCGATCTTCCCCCCGGATCGGAAGATATCGTCAAATTTCTCGGTCAGTTCGAAGATTACGAACGGGTCCGAGAGCGCCTCTACCGCGAGGTCGCTGACCGGAGAGAGCTGTGGGGACAGTGGGTTTCGAGGGATCGCCTCGACAGCTAGAAGAACTTGAAGAGGTCGTCGCGCTTTTGCTCGTGGAGGTGGTGTCGAACGGCGTCGTTGAGCGCTCCGATGTTGCCGCGCTTCGCCGAAATCGGCGCGAACACCTCGTCGAACTGCTGCCACGGTGGATAGTAGCCGAGCCGCTCTGCGAGCTCGTCGAGCCGCTCGTCGCGGTCGTCGACTTTATCCATCTTGTTGACCGCGACGACCGTCGGAATATCGAGTTCCTGGAGGAAGCCGAACATCTCCACGTCGTGAGGAATCTCGTCGGCCCCCGAGTGGCGATCGATGATGTCGACGACCGATTTCCCGTCGACGACGACGATCGCGACGAGGATCTTCTCGGCGTTCGCCTCGACGTATCGAACGATGTCGGTTTTGATCCGCTCGCGAACCTCGTCGGGGACGCCGGACATAAAGCCGAACCCCGGGAGATCGGTGATGACGAAGTCCTCGGCGGCCCAATCGTAGTGGTTCGGCTCCCTCGTGACGCCCGGCTTACCGCCGGTGTCGAAGCTGTGGCCAGTAATCTCTCTCATCAGCGTCGATTTTCCGACGTTAGATCGCCCGAGGAGGACGACCTCCGCGTCGCGGTCGGGGCGCGTCTCGAACATACCGGACGTTAGCCGCTGTCGCGTATAAGGCGACCGATCAGTATGGCTTTTTGACGCCCGGTCGGGCCCCGCGTAAACGGTTGGGTTTATCGGGGCGGCGGTCGATTCTCCCCCGTGCGACTCGTTCAGGTGTCGATCCCCACCGGGAAACGCGAAACCGTTCTGAAGCTTCTCGACGAGGAGGGGATCGATTACGTCGTCACCGACGAAACCAGCGGCCGAAAATACACCGCTGTCGCGTACTTTCCGCTCCCGACAAACGCCGTTGAACCCGTTTTAGAACAGCTTCGGGATGCCGGTCTGGAACGGGAAGCCTATACCGTCGTTCTCAGCGCCGAGACCGTCGAATCCGAGCAGTTCGAGGCGCTGACTGAAGAGTACGCCGAAAAAGGGGAGAGCGAAGAGCGGATCGCGAGACAGGAACTCGAATCCCGTGCGGAGGAGCTCGCCTCCACGATGCCGACGTACGTCACGATGACGGTCGTTTCGGCGGTCATCGCGACGGCCGGACTCCTCTTGGACTCGCCGGCGACCGTCGTGGGATCGATGGTCATCGCACCGCTCATCGGCCCCGCGATGGCGGCCGCTGTCGGGAGCGTCATCGATGACGGCGAACTGTTCCGACGCGGCATCGGCTTACAGATCCTCGGCGTCGTTCTCGCGATCGTCTCGGCGACGATTTTCGCCGTCTTCGTCCAGATGGCGAATCTCGTGCCGCCGGGATTAGATCCGGTCACCCTCTCTGAAGTTGAAGAGCGGCTCGCACCGAGCGTACTCTCTTTGGCGGTCGCGTTGGGGGCCGGCATCGCCGGTGCGGTGAGTCTGATGACCGGCGTCTCGGCGGCGCTCGTCGGTGTGATGATCGCCGTCGCGTTGATCCCGCCCGCCGCGACCGTCGGGCTCGGAATCGCCTTCGGCGACCCGACGTTGGCGATCGGATCGGCCGTGCTCGTCGCCGTCAACGTCCTTTCGATCAACCTCG
>CAYQWI010000001.1:0-21961 GCA_964421165.1 uncultured Natronomonas sp. | reverse complement strand
TGCTGACCGACGGGTTCGTCGAACAGCTCTCCCGGGGTCACTGTCAGGCGCTCGATGAGGCCGTCAAGGAGTACCACGACCGCTACGGGTTCGAGAGCGAGACATACGACGGGAACCTCCTACATATCAACCCGGTCGACGCCGACCCCCGCAGCATCGAAACGGGCGATCGTGTACGCGTCAGCGGTCGCGACGGCGAGATCGAGCTGGTCGCACACGTTTACGAGGGCGTCCGCCCCGGCTGGCTGTTTACCGTCTCCGGGTTCGGGGCGGATTCGGTACATCCGGACGAAGCCGGTGGGAACCTCATGTCCCTGAACACCGAACGGCACGTCGAGCCGATCACCGGACAGGTCGACCGGACGCATCCGGTCGAGGTTACGCCGATCGAAGGTGATCGTCGATGAGCGAACAGTGGGGCTTTTATTTCGACGCCGAGCGGTGTATCGGCTGTCACGCCTGTACTCAGGCCTGCCGGGTGCGAAACGGGCTCGACGGCGACGACGGCGTCGCTTGGCGGCAGGTCGTACACGTCGCTGAAGGGACCTTTCCCGACTACGAGGAGACGTCGGTGTCGATGAGCTGTTATCACTGTGCGGATCCGCCCTGCCGGGACGTCTGCCCGACGCACGCACTCGAAAAGCGCGCCGAGGACGGCATCGTGACGGTCAACCGGGACGCCTGTATCGGGTGCAACTACTGTTCGTACGCGTGTCCGTACGGCGCCATGCAGTTCGGCGAGGAGGGACTCGCCCAGAAATGTCACGGCTGTCTCGGCGAAGGTCCCGGCGACGGCAGCGAAAGCCCACCGAGATCCGAATCCGAGACGGCCCGGTCGACGCCGGCGTGCGTCGACAACTGCGTTACCGGCGCGCTGGATGCGGGCCCGATCGACGAGTTCCTCGAACGGGCGTCTGAGGAGGCCGCGGAAGCCTACCGGAAGCGGAGCGACGGGGCAGCCGTCGTCACCGAACCCCACGATCGCGAGCGATCGAGGGGTGACGAGTGATGATGGAGACGACCGAGGGGCTCGTGTGGATCACGGAGCGCAACTACGGCTGGTATATCGCCGCGTATCTGTTTTTCGGCGGCCTCGCCGCCGGTACGTATCTGACCGGCGTAGCCGCCGAACTGCTCGGGGGACGATCCGCCGATCGGACCGTCCGGACGTCGATGCGCGCGCTCAGCCAGTGGGGCGTGCTCCTGTCGCTTTTTTCGATCGGCTCGGGCATGGCGTTTCTGCTCGTGTTCCATCTCGGCGCGCCGCTCCGTGCGCTTTTGTTTCCCGTGCTGTTCGTCAACACCGGCTCGTGGCTCGTCATCGGCACGTGGGTGATCGTGCTGTTTACCGCCGTCGCCGCCGCACAGACCCTCTGGCTGCTGTGGGGTAGACAGCCGGTCGGGGCGAGCGCGTTCCCGAGAGCCGTGACGGCGCGGATCGAACGACGGTACGGCGTTCCGATCGACGGCTGGCTCACACGGCTGGCGACCGCGAGCGATCCCGGCCGAACGGGGCGGCTGATGGTACACGGTCTCGGGGCGGTCCTCGCCGTCGTGACCGCCGCCTATACCGGGCTCAAACTCGGCTACGTCGCCGGTGTCGTCCCGCTGTGGGACGGAACGTATCTCCCGGCGCTGTTCCTCGCGAGCGCCCTCTCGATCGGTCTCGCGGCGGCGGTCGGGTCGGCCGCGCTTTTCGACGGTCTCGATGGGCTTCAAGCGACGGCGTTCAGCGTCGCCGACGACGCCATTCTAGTCGTCGAGCTGACAGTAGTGGCGCTGCTCGTGAGTACGCTCGCTGCGGGCGGTCCCGGCGCGGTGGCGTCCTACGAACGTCTCACCGGCGAGTTCGGGGCGGTGTTCTGGGGCGGCGTGATCGCGGCCGGACTCGTCGCACCGCTCGTGCTCTCGGCGGTGCTGCTTTTCGTCGAACGACGGATAGACGTCGGCGATAGCGAGCGGTTCACCCGGCTCGTTCGCGGCGGATACGTGGCGAAGTTCGGGCTCGTCGTGTTCGGCGGTATCGTGCTCAGATACCTGGTGATCGCGGTTGCGCTACACGCTCCCATCAACGTATGACTACCGAACAGTTGTCCCGAACCGACGGGTCGTTTGCCGGACAAACGGATCGGCTGGCGTCGCTGTATACGCTGCTCGCCGAAGGGCTGAAACACCCCGACGGGACGTTCCACGAGGACGTCATCGGGGGGCGGTTCGACGCCGAACTGATCCGTCTCACCGACGCTTTGGGTATCGATGTCCGGGAGAGATCGATAGCGGTCCCCGATACGAGGGCCGGCTTCGATAACCAGTACGTCTCGCTGTTCGAGGGCCTCGAGACCCCACACGCGCCGCCGATCGAGTCCGTCTACCGCCAGTGGCACGACGGCTCGGGCGAGGACGGGCTCCTCTCGGGGCCGCCGGCAGCGGCGATGCGACGGCGATACGAGACACTCGGCGTCGAGGACACCGCCGGGTACCAGCCCGATCACCTGGCGTTGCAACTGGAGTACGCCGCCGTACTGCTTTCCTCGGGGGCACTCGACGAGCACGCTCGGTTCCTCCGCGACCGGCTCGGGTGGGTCGAAGCGCTCGCGGAGCTCGTCGAGGACGCAGGCGCCACCGCACCGTTCCATCGCCGATGCGTGCTCGTCACGCGGCGGTGTCTACGTGCCGTCAGGGACCGGGCCGGGATCGACCGACCCGATCCGGCGGCGACGGCGACCCGGGTCCGGCGTGCGAGCGCCCGTCTCGGAGACCGATCGTCAGCGAAAACCCCGAAAAGGCGGTAGTTTCCGACCCGGACGCCAGCGTCGTCAACACTACCGCCGGTGGAGAATCACTCGTTGCCCTGTGCCCGCTCGATAAGCGCCTGCCCGTGCCGTTCGGCCTCGCGCCGGACCCCGTCCTCGTCGAGCGTCACCACCGTCCGATCCCGGACGACGACCTCGCCGTCGACGACGGTGTGTCGGACGTCCGACCCCCGAACCGCGTAGGCGAGGTGGCTCACGAGGTCGTGTGCCGGCGTGAGATGCGGCTTTTCGAGATCGATCACGGCGAGATCGGCCAGCGCGCCCTCCTCGATCCGTCCGGAATCGAAGCCGAGCAGTTCGGCACCACCCTCGGTCGCCGCCCGGACGACGTCGGGGGCGGCGACGGCGGCCGCGTCGTCGGCTTCGAGCTTGCCGACCATCGCGGCGTCTCTGAGTTCGTCGAAGACGTCGAGATCGTTGTTCGAGGCCGCCCCATCGGTACCGATCCCGACGGTGACGCCGGCTTCGAGCATCGCCTCTACGGGGGCGATCCCGCTCGCGAGTTTCATGTTCGAGGCCGGACAGTGAGCGACGCCGACGCCCCGTTCGGCGAGCAGTTCGATCTCGGTCTCGTCGACGTGGACGCCGTGAGCGATGAAATCGTCGGGGCCGAGCATCCCGAGTTCGTCGGCGTACTCCAGCGGTCGAACGCCGTGCTCGTCGACGATCGGCTCGACTTCGTCGGCGGTCTCGTTGGCGTGATAATGCAGCGGAATCCCGGCGTCCCGTGCCTGGGGGACGAACTCCGCCAGGAGGTCGCCGTCCGCGGTCGTCAGCGAGTGCGGCATCAGCGCCGTCTCGATCCGTCCGCCGGCCGCACCGTCGAGTTCGCGTGCGACCTCGAGACCCTCCTCGAAGTCCGCCCTGGCGTCGGCTTCGTCCTTGCCGACCGTGACGATCCCGTGGCCGACGCGAGCTCGAAGCCCGGCCTCGCCGAGTACTGTGGCGATCTCCGGGACCTCGAAGTACATGTCGCCGAGCGCTGTCACGCCGTTTTTTAACAGTTCGACCGCGCCGAGCCGTGTTCCGGCGACGATGTCCTCCGTTTCGAGGGCGGCCTCGGTCGGCCAGATGTCCTCCCGGAGCCACGCATCGAGCGGCTTGTCGTCGGCGTAGCCGCGCAGGAGCGTCATCGCGACGTGACAGTGGGCGTTGACGAGGCCGGGGACGACGAGACCGTTCGACGCGTCGAGGACCGTCTCGCCCGCAGCCGTGTCGCCGACCTCGACGATCCGTCCCGTCTCCGAGTCGGCCAGTACGTCCGCCTCCCGGACGGTCATGTCCGGACGGAGTATCTTCCCGCTGGTGATCTGCAGCGTGCTCATGGACGCCGGTTCGGCGGGGCTCGGGTTGAAACTGCCGGGATGGGGAGAGCGGTCGATTCGAGCGACGGCAAGGTGTGCGGTCTCGGGACCAGGCGTGAGTGTCGAAAATCGTCGCAGGGATTGATACATATGGAGCAACGAGACACACTTATGACCGACATCTCGGACGGATCGACGGTGCTCGTTCCGATCAATGCCGCCGAGGCCGAGGAACCGCCGCTCGCGCTCGTCGAACTGCTCCATCCGCTTCGGCTCGTCGTGTTGGGCTACTATCCGGTCCCGGATCAGGCGGCCCCCGAACAGCTACGCGAGGAGTACGAAGCGGAGGCGCAGGCGGCGGTAACCGCGGCAACAGAGCGGTTCGCGGATTGGGGGGCAGACGTCGAGTCGGTGGTCGTGTTTACCCGTGACCGATCTCAAACAATCGATCGCGTGGCGGCCGAACACGACGTCGACGCCGTGCTCACCGCCGGTTCGATCGGCGATTCGCTCGATAACGTGTTGATTCCGCTCCGCGGTGACGAGAACTTAGAGCGGATCGTCGTCTTCAGCGGCGACCTACTGCTGGAAAACGATACGGCGGTAACGCTTTTCAACGTCGCCGAGACCGACGAAGAGGCATCACACGGCGAGTTCCTGCTCCGCGGTGCCGTGGATCGGCTGAAGGAGCACGGACTCGATCCGGACCGCCTCGAATGGAAACAGGAGCGTTCGGACTCGCCGGGGAATGCGATCGCGGCCGCCGCGGAAGCCTACGACCTGCTCGTCGTCGGCGAATCCGAACCGTCGCTCAAGGATCGGATCCTCGGCACCGTGACCACGAGCGTGATCGACAAGACGTCGCATCCGGTGTTGGTCGTTCGAAACGCCTGATCCGTACGGGTTCATCGCCTGATCGACCGTCTCGATCGCTCGCTTCCGGTCGACGTCTCCGACTCGGTGAACCTCGACACGAGGCTGCTCGAGGCGTTGCCCGTGAGAGACGTCGTCCTTCTCGGATACTGGGGGATGCCGGACCAATCGTCCGCCGGCCAGCACCGCGATCAGTTCGGCGAGGAGGCGGAAAAACGACTTCAGACGGTCGCAAAACGCCTCGTCGATCTGGGTATTGACGTTCGGACACGGTTGGTATTCACGAAGGATCGCGACCGGCTGATCGATGCGGCATCCAACGAGTACGGGTGTGACTCGGTTTTGTTCCCCGGAACGGGATCGATATCGGATCCGGCCCGGGGACTCGTTTTGATAAAGCCGGACGCCGATCTGGATCGGATGGTCGAACTTCTCGGTACGCTGTTTGCCGATACCGAAGTCGAACTACTACTATTTTACAACGTCGAGACGAAGCATACGCAGTTGTACGATGCAACCGAGTATATGCTTCGGGGACTCGCCGACCGGCTTCGCGAACTGGGGATCGATGAGGATCGAATCGAATGGGAGCAAACGACCGAAGGTGAACGGATCGACGTCATTTCCGCCCGTGCCTCCGGTTTCGATTTCGTCGTTTCGGGTGAAACGGAACCGACGGTACGGGAGCGAGTCTTCGGTACCGTCCAGTCGACACTCGCCGATGAAACCGACAGGTCGTTGCTCACGCTTCGTGCTACGCGATGAGTCGTGGTCTCTGGGATCGCTTCAGTCGAACGCACCGATGCCGATCCTTCAAACGATAATCAAGGCGGATTCCCCGCCCTTCCGAAAACCTACGTTTTCGGCTTTCGCAAATCTCTGATTTGCGTCAACACCGTGGGCGGGGTTGAATCCGACACCCGACCCTGTTTTTTATAATTGTATAACTCTTTATTGAATATGTGTCGTCGGGCGAGTACCACCGTCGAACACCCATCACACGTCTCACCCTCCGCAGCCGCGAGGATGAGCAACTGCTCCTCGACACCATAGAGGTGTGGCTCGACGGGTGCAACATCGCAAGCACTCTCGCGTGGAACGAGTGCCACACCAAGTCCGACGTACGCAAACTCGCCAAAGCCAGAATCAAGCAGAACACCGAGTTGGGCGATCAACACGCCACGCTCGCCTGTCACGAAGTCTCTGGAGCCATCAAATCCTGCATCGAACGCCGCAAAAACGGGAAAAAGCCACTCAACCACAATTCACCAGTCGGTCGATGACCTTCGACCGACGCACCCTCACAGTCTTCCCCGACCAAGAGAAAATCTCACTCACCACGCTCGGAGACCACAGTCGCGTCCACGCCGACCTCTGTCTCCCAGAGAGCGAAGACGGCTACCAGCACGAGTATCTTGACAACGACGAGTGGGAGTACACGGAAAGCACACTCCACTACCGTGACGGTGACTGGTACATTCACCTCGGCTACCGCACGCCGAAGGAAGACGAGTCCGAGACAGCGACCGAGAACGGAACGGTTCTCGGTGTTGACCTCGGCGTCAACCAAATCGCTGTGACTAGTACAGCCCGCTTCTTTGACGCGGGAAACCTCAACCACTACCGGCGCGAGTTTGAGAAAACACGGGGTAATCTCCAGCAGACCGGCACACAATCCGCCCACCGCACCATCGAGTTGCTCTCGGGACGCGAGGAACGGTACGTGAAGCACGTCCTCCACAGCGTGGCGAACGGGATCGTGGAGGAAGCCCTCGACCACGATTGCGACGGCATCGTGTTCGAAGAATTGGACGGGATTCGAGAGGACTTGCCGGAAGCGGCGTGGCACTCAGAGTGGGCGTTTCGCAAGTTGAAGGACTTCGTGGAGTACAAAGCGGAGTTCGAGGGCCTGTTCGTAGACACGACGAGTCCACGGAACACGAGCAGGCGGTGCAACCACTGTGGGTTCACCTTCGATGCTAACCGGCACGCTGGCCAGTTCGAGTGCCAATCGTGTGGAAAATCGAATCACGCGGATTACAACGCAGCGAAGAACGTCGCAGAGCTGTATCTCCGGCGGGGCCATCAGCCGTCCGGTCGGAGGAGCGCCAGTCAATACGCTCTGAAGTCAGGAGCACGGACGCCGAGTTGACTGGATACACCGGTCCACCCAGTTGGGTCAGAGGCCGAGTTCACTGACAAGCCCCGCGCCACCGTGCGCGGGGCAGTTGACGACGGATCCTTCGACATACTAGTATTATTAATGTCCGCTCAGTCATGAACCGATAAACAGTGGCTGCGGAGTCGTCGGATAGTGACGGTGGGGAACTCGAACGCACGGTCGGGCTAGCCGGCGCCGTAACGATCGGAACCGGGACGATGATCGGTGCCGGGATCTTCGTTTTTCCGGGACTCGCCGCCGGGCGGGTGGGACCGGCCGCGGCGGTGTCGTTCGCGATCGGGGCGGTCATCGCGCTCCTCGTCGCGTTGCCGACCTCGGAACTGGCGACGGCGATGCCGAAAAGCGGCGGTGGCTACTACTTCGTCTCACGGGGCCTCGGCGCGCTTCCCGGCGCGATCGTCGGGATCGGGCTCACTTTCGGGTTGATTTTCGCGACGGCCTTCTATCTCGTCGGGTTCGGCGAGTACGCCGCCGCGCTCCTCGTCGAAGCCGGACTGATCGGGAGCGTCGACGTCGCCGTAGGGCCGATACGGCTCGTGTTGGCACTCGGTATCGTGTTCGGGGCTCTCCTGACGATCCTGAGCGTGTTCGGGACCGAAAACGTCGAGTCTCTACAGAACGCCGTCGTCGGTCTCTTGCTCGCGATCCTCGTCGTCTTTCTGACCGTCAGTGGGCTCGATCTGGTCGGCGTCCGCGGCGATTCGCGGGTCACGACGGCGTTCGCACCGAGAGGATACGCGCCGATCCTCACGACCACCGCATTGGTTTTCACGTCGTATCTCGGGTTCGCCCAGATCGCGACCGTCGCCGAGGACATCGTCGATCCGGACCGAAACCTCCCGCTTTCGATGGTCGGCTCCGTCGTTCTCGTCGGCGTCTTTTACATCGTGACGCTTCTCATCGCCGGGTACACGTTCGAACCGGACACGATCGCACCGATGGGTGAAACCGCAATCGTCAACGTCGCCCAGGAGTATCTGGGCGTTATCGGCGCGGTCGCGATCCTCATCGGCGGCTTGCTCGCGACGGTGTCCTCGGCGAACGCCTCGATCCTGAGCGCCTCCCGTGCACTGTACGGGTTGAGCTCGGACGCGATCGCTCCGGAAGCCGCCGCGCGTGTCAACCGTCAGTACAACACGCCGCATTTCGCACTCGGGTTCGTCGGTGGCGTCACGGTCGTACTGGTCGCCTTCGGCCGAACCGAGGTCCTCGCGGAGGTCGCGTCCTTTCTCCATTTGATTCTCTATGGGCTCATCTGCGTCGCGTTGCTCGTCATCAGACGCCGGGACCCCGAGTGGTACACGCCCTCGTTTCGGTGCCCGGGATATCCGGCCGTCCCGATCCTCGGAGCGATCGCGAGCTTCGCGTTGATCTTCTACATGCAGCGACTCTCACAGATCCTCGGCGTCGTCGTCGCCCTCGTCGCCGTCGTGTGGTACCTCGTCTACGCCCGCGACGTGACACTCAAGGACGAACTCTGATCTGAAAACGCCGCCGTCTCGGATCACTTCCTCAGGAGGCGGCCCGTTCACTGATCGCCGTCGACACCTGTTCGCGGTAGATGTACGCGAACGTTCCGGTCAGCGCGGCCGCGAGAGCGAATTTGATCCAGATATCAGGAACGAAAAGCAACGGTGCCGCGAGCGCGCCGATGGCGAACCGGGTCGGATACCCGAACCGCTTTTTCGCGATCATCGCCAGCGAGAGCCCCATGAAGCCGACGAGCAACAGCGCCGCCGTCGCGAACCCGATCGGTTCGATCGCGAGGATGGGCTGGTAGAGGAACAGGATCGGCAACACGTAGAGCGGGTAGCCGACCTTCAGTGCCACGATGGACGTCTCGAGGAACTTCGAACCGGAGATCCCCTGAGCGACGAGCACGGCGAGGGCGACCGGCGGCGTGATCGCCGACACGAGCGCGAAGTAGAACGCGAACATGTGAACCTGGAGTTCCCCCGCCGGCAGCGCCTGGACGATGGTCGGCGCGATGAAGATCGCGACGAGGAGATACGCGACGACGGTCGGCATTCCGAGGCCGAACATCAGCGCGCCGATGGCACCCATCACGACGAGCAGTATCTCGTTGCCGCCGGCGGCGCTGATGAGGATCCCGGAGAACCGCTGTGCGAACCCGGTCACGACCAGCGATCGGATGACGATACCGAGCGGGATGACGAGGATCGAGATGTTGACCATCGTCTTGACGCCGTTCCGACAGCCCCAGCCGATCTCCCGGACGAACGAGAGCATCTCTCCCTTCCGATCGCCGGTCTGGATCGCGTTCTGTGCCCGGCGGACGAACCGGAACAACACGAGGACGACGAGACAGTAGATCCCGGACAGCATCGGGTCCGCACGGACCCAGATCAAGTAGTACAGCAGAACGGCGCCCGCGATGAAGAAGTCGTATTTCTGCGTGTATTTCAACAGCAGACTCCGTCCCGTCTCGCGGGTCGGGATGTCGGTGATCGTCCGCTGGCGGAAGCCGACCTCGTCGCTGTACACCCAAATCGAAAACGCGACCGCGAAATAAAACAGGACCGCGGGAATGGCCGCCGCGATGACGATCTCGGAGTACGACGGCGCGATCAGCTCGGCCATGAGGAACGCCGCCGCACCCATCACCGGGGGGAGAGTCTGCCCGCCGACCGATGCGACGGCCTCGATCGCCGCGGCCAGACGGGGCGGGTAATCGTTCTGCTTCATAAGCGGGATCGTGATCGCACCGGTCGAGGCGACGTTCGCGACGTAGGAGCCGTTGATCGACCCGAACACCATGCTGGCCGCGACCGCCACCTGTCCGACCTGCAGGTAGGCCCGCTTGGCGATCCACTTCGTCGCGCTCAGAAGCATCTTCGCCATCGCACCCATGGCCTCGACGAGACCGGCGAGGAGGATGAACGGAACCACCCACGTCGACATCACGACGTTGATGACCCCGTACAGTCCGTCGAACTCGATGGTGAACATCGTGATGGTACGGGTGAGCGTGAGCCCCTGATGTTCGAAGATACCGGGCATGTACGGACCGGCGAGCGCGTAGACGATCCCCACGACGACGATTCCGAAAATGAGACGCGAGACGAACAAAAGCGCGATCATCGTGAGGAAGATCACGACCACCGAAACGTAGATCTCGGTATCGCCGTACCGGCCCGCCCGATCGAGGATCGTGAAGTAGTTACTGTACAGATAGTAGCTCGAACTGCCCGCCAGTAGGATGTACGCTCCGTATCCGAGGGATTTCAGCCACCGCATCGGGTCCGAGCGTTCGAGGCTGGCGGCCCGATACCCACCCCAACAGACCAATGCGAACCCCAGATGGACGATCGCGTGCTGGGCTCGGGTGAATGGCCGTTCGAGCCCGTACCAGACGTGATATCCGAAAAACAACACTGCGAGGGTGAACGCGAGTATCTCGACTCTGTTTTCGGCGAACGACTCGAGGATGGACACGCCCTGTTGGCCACCCATGTCCTCGGTGATGTTCTCTTCGATCTGGCGATAAGTGATCTCGTCCGACGTGGTATCGTTTTCGCTCATTGAAACAACTGGTTGAAGATCCGTATCCGAGTGGGTGGCTGTATACGCCCGGAGCTACCGCTTCAGGCTTCCGGCGGCGCGGTCAGGTCGTAGTCGTCCCACATTCCTTCGTCTTGGAGGTACTCGTAGACGCCGAGATGGACCGGAATGTCCGGATGGAGCTCGCCGAACATGCGGTCCTCCGGACCGAAGTATCCCATCAGGTCGCCGCGTTCCTGGATCTCCTCCTCGTTTTGATCGACGGCTTCGGTGATCGCGTAGACGATCTCGTCGTTGAGACTGGAGAGGCCGACGATCGGATACCCCATCGACATCGTGACGATCTCGTCGGTGTAGGTCTCGAAGCCGAGTTCGCCGGCGTCGAGTTCGACGATCTCCGCGTACGGGAGGTTCTCCTCGACGTGCTGGCGGCCCGCGTCGGTGACGTTGATCGGCCGCCAGTCGGTCGTCGCGTCGAACTCCTGGGTAGCGCCGCCGAGGACCTCACCGTTCGTGATCAGGTTGCTCAGCGCGTCGACCTCGCCGCCCCGCAGCGCCGAGCCCTGATCGGCCCAGTCGACCCACTGGACGTCTACGTTGTCGAGACCGACCTCGGCGTCGACGAGCTGTTCGGTGGGGAACGCGGTGGCGGAACCGCGGCTCCCGAGCGAAAGCGTCTGCCCCTCCAGATCCGACCACGTCTCGAACTCCGAGTCAGCGAGTACGGCCATGCCGCCGAACTGGAATGAGACGTGCGTAAAGAGCTGTCTCACGTCGTCGAAGTTCTGGATCGGGCCGTCCTCGAAGGGACCTTCGTCCGGCGACAGTTCCAGCGAGATATTGGCCGGGCCCGCGAGTTCGACGTCGCCGTCGTCCATGAACCGGTAGCCGGCGTCCGCTCCCGGCGCTTCGACCGCCTGGAGTTCGACGCGGTCCTCGACGACGCCGCTGCTCGAGAGCCACTCGTCGAACAGTACGCCGATCGTGAACTGTGGCGCACCGTCGACCGAGGTGGCCATCTGCCACTGCTCGACGCCGTTTCCGTTTCCGTTCCCGTTGCCGTTCCCGTTCCCGTTTCCGTTTCCGTTTCCGTTGCCGGCACAGCCGGCCAGCGCGATGGTACCGCCGACTGCGCCCGTCTTGAGGAGTTCTCGTCGACTGAACATGATACAGTGTTAATGACACACACCCATGAATCTACTGGAAAAGGATCCGATCCGCCGAGCGGGCGGTCGATCGGATGGGTCAAATCCGTTCGCTTTTTCAGTATCCGGTCGCGGTTTCGTTCACTTGACCTCGTTCCATAGCGTCCCGACGGTCTCGACGGTGACCTCGACGGTGTCTCCCGGTTCTATCGTACCGACTCCGGAGGGGGTCCCCGTCGCGATGACGTCTCCCGGTTCGAGCGTGATGTTCTCGGTGATGTCGGCGATCAACTCGGCCACCGAGAAGATCGTGTTCCCCGTGTCCGTCCGCTGTCGGATCTCGCCGTTCACCCTCGTTTCGACTCCGAGATCCGATTCGAGCCCCTCGACGTCCGTCTGGAGGTACGGACCGAGCGGGCTGAACGTGTCCGAGCCTTTCGTTCGCACCCACTGCTCTTCGGTTTCCGTCCAATCGGTGGCGGTCACGTCGTTCATGCACGTGTATCCACGGACGTACTTCAGCGCCTCCTCGGCGGGAACCGAGCGACACGACTCGTCGATCACGATCGCCAACTCGCCCTCGTAGTGGACGCCGCTCGTTTCGGGCTCGACGATCGCGTCCCCGTGGCCGATGACCGAACTGGGCGGCTTGAAGAACAGATACGGCCGTTCGGGCACCTCCGGGTCGTCGACGATGCCGGGGTTTTCGATCGTGCTCATGTAGTTCAGCCCACAGCCGATTATCTTCGTCGGGGAACACGGAGCCAAAAGCGTGACATCGTCGAGTCGGTGTTCGGCCGAACCGGTTACGACCACGTCGCCTTCGATCGTCCCCGTCCGGATCGTCGCGTCAGTTTCGAACCGTGCTTCGAGCATGGTACGTCCACGCGGGGATCAACGGTAATCCCTTCGCCGGCCGTCGCCACGGAGGCGAGTCCTACAACGCCTCGAGCACGTCGTCCACCTCGGCGAGTTCCTCGTCGCTCAACGCCAGCAGCGGCGGTCGGACCTCATCGGAGGCGATGACGCCCTCCTTCGCCAGTATCGCCTTCGAAACCGTCGCGAACCCGTACTCGTAGCACAGTTCGAAAAGCGGTATCAACTGGTTTTCGTGGATCGCTCTGGCGGCGTCCGGATCGCCGTTTTCGCTCGCCTCGAGCACGGAGACGACCGCCGACGGGAGCGCGTTCGCCAGCGCGACGACGCCGCCGTTTCCGCCGAGGAGCGTGCCGGGCAACAACAGGTTGTCGAACCCCTGAAACAAAAGGAAATCCTCCGGCGTGTCCCGCATGATCTTCATGTAGTAGCCGATATCGCCGCCGGAGTCTTTGAGTCCGATGACGGAGCCCTCCGTGGCGACGGCCGCGACCGTCTCCGGAGAGATGGCCTGTCCGGTGAACCGCGGCTGGTTGTACAGCATCAACGGCAGATCGGTCCGCTCCATCACCTGTCTGAAGAACCGTTCGTTGCCCGCCGGTCGCTTCGAGGTATAAAAATACGGGTTGGTGACGAGCGCCGCCTCGGCACCCAGATCAGCGACCGTGTCGATCAGTTCGGCGGATTCGTCGACACCCGACGAAAGCGCGCCGGGGACGGTGAACGCACGCCCGTCGGCGGCCTCGACCGTCCACTCGACGACGTCGGCGTACTCCTGTCTCGAGAGGGCCGCGAACTCACCCGTCGTCCCGCACGGCATCAGTCCGGTGACGCCACCCTCGATGAGGAATTCGACGACCGATTCGAGCGATTCGAGATCGACTTCACCGTCCTCGAACGGCGTGACCATCGGACAGATGATACCGGTGTAATCGGAACGTAGCGCTGTCGGCATACCCCGAGAGAGCGAACCGCCGGCAATAAAAACTCCGTTTAAATACGATGCCGGGGCGTCACCGAACGAGGGCCGGGGCGACAGTGCGTTTCAGGTCGCCGCCGGATCTGACGTTTCGGCCGCATCGAGCCGTTCGACGACGTCCTCGGCGATGTACTCGCCGATCGCCATCGAGGAAGTCAATCCCGGGATCACATAGAGGATATGCGTGGAGCGCTCTCCGTGGAGATACACCTGTTCGTCGACGAGCTCGCCGTCCTCGCGGACCAGCTTCGCGACGATCCCGGTGTAGCTGTCGACCAGCTCCTCCGCGCGGACGCTCGGGACCAGTTCCCGTGCCTCGTTCAGGAACAGCCGTTTGCTGTAGGACTTCGACAGTTCGTCTTTGGCCACGAAAAGCGATTTCGGGGACCGCATAAGGTTCCAAAAGCCCTTATATCGGAGCGTCTCGAGGAACTCCGACAGCGAACTCTGTGAGAGATCGTACGCCTCGCGACCGAACGAGAGCGCGACGTTCGGGCCGACGATCACCTTGCCGTCGGTCCGACGGGTGAAGTGGATTCCGACCGACGTGTAATCGGGATCCGGCGTCGGATAGATGTTCGAGCGGACCTTTTCGGCGCTGTCGGCCGTGAGTTCGTAATAGACGCCGCGGAACGGGACGATCTGATACGGGGAGTCGACGCCCATCTCCTTCGCGAGGGTGTCGGCATGAAGCCCCGCCGCGTTGACCACGTACGACGCCTCGACGTCGCCTTTCGACGTGCTCAGAACGTGTCCGCCCGATCGCTCGAAGACGTCCTCGACCTCGTAGCCCATGTAGTACTGTGCGCCGCCGTTCTCGGCGTCCTTCGCGAGCGTGTGCAGGTATTTCATGAAATCGACGGAGCCGCCCTCCGGACAGTACAGGGCCCCGATCCCGGTCGCGTCCGGCTCGTACGATCGGATCTCGGACTCGTCGTCTATGAGCTCCGTCTCGACGCCGTTTTCCTGCCCGTTCTCGTGGAGCGTGCGCAGTTCCTCGTACTCGGTCTCGTCTTTCGCCGTCACGAGGATCCCGTCCTCGTTTACCGGGACGTCGTTCTCCCGACAGTAGGATTTGAGCATCCGGGCCCCCTTCGTCGCCTGTCTGGCCTGCAGCGTCTCGGGTTCGTAGCTGAACCCGGGATGGATCACGCCCGAGTTCCGACCGCTCTGGTGAGCGCCCAGTCGGTACTCCTTTTCGAGGACACAGACGTCGAGCTCGGATCGTTCGACCAGAAACTTCGCGACCGCCGTGCCGACGACTCCCCCGCCGATAACCGCCACATCGTGCGCGACCATAACCCACCGCAGGGCCGCAGTCGATAATAAACCGTCGTCCGGCGGACCCGTTCGGTCGATCTTTGCCGACCGTACCGACAGGTCACCGCTCCGATTCCTCGTCGCGGTGGGTACGCAGCTCCTCGAGGAACGTGACGGCGTCCTCGAGCAATCGCTCGTACAGCGTTTCGCCCTTTTCAGGGGACGCCTTCGTCGGATCGCCGACGTGGCCCAGATGTCCGTCCGCGGGGTCGTGGCCGGTACTCGGCGACAACACCCGATCGCCGTTGCCGACGAGGTCGTTCGACTGAAACCGGGAGAACGTCCCGTTCGTCTCCGGTTCGAGCAGTTCCTCGCGGACCAACTCGCCGTAGTGAAACTGCATGAACGAGGTCTCGAACTCGCCGCCGTGCATCCCGTCCTCGGGGACTCCCTCCCGAAGTTCGGTGTGGATCTCGACGCCGAATCGGAGCGGATCGATCGTCCCGAAGAACGCCTCCGGGTGCTCGTCGGCGACCCGCTTTGTCGCCGTGTCGATCGCCGTCAGGTTCCCGATCCGGTGTCCGTTCACCGTGATGACGTTCTCGAAGCCGTGTCCGAGGAGGCTCTCGTAGACGTCGACGAGCACCGCCGTCGTCGTCTCCGTCGAAAGCGAAACCGTTCCCGGAAACGCCAGATGATGGTTCGCGTCCCCGTAGGGGATCGTCTCGGCGACGAGGACGTTCGCCCGTTCGCCGATGCCGTTCGCGATCGTCTCGGCCTGCATCATGTCGACGCCGAGCGGGAGATGTGGGCCGTGCTGCTCGACCGACCCGATCGGGACGACGATCGTCGGCGAGTGATGGGTTTCGATGTAGGACTCGACGTCCTGCCAGCTGCGTTCGGCCAGTCGATGTGAGTTCGCTGGATCGCTCATACGGTTCGTCCCGCCGCAGTCATAATAAAAAACAGGAAGCGCAATCGCGACCCGATGACGATCCACAGTCGTTATTTCATCACCACCCCTCCACACGGCTAATGAACGAGACACCACTGACTGTCGGCGTGCTGGGTGGGATGAGCAGTCAGTCGACGATCGAATACTACCGACTGCTCGACGGGGGGATCAACGACGCCTTCGGCGGCCACCACGCCGCCGACCTCGTGATCCGGAGCGTCGATTTCGGCCGCATCGAACGGTTCATCCGGGAGGAACGCTGGAGTGACGCCGGGGAGTTTCTCGCCGCCGCTGCGACCGATCTGGAGGCCGCCGGTGCGGACGTCGTCGTCATGGCGACGAACACGATGCACCGGGTCGCCCCCCGGATCGTCGAGTCGCTGTCGATCCCGTTTCTCCACATCGTCGACGCGACGGCCGAGGCGATCACGTCGGCCGGACTCGAAACGGTCGGAGTGCTCGGTACGGCGTCGGTCATGGCGGCCGACTTCTACGCCGAGCGGTTCGGAGACCACGGAATCGACACCGTCGTTCCCGGCCCGGACGACCGCGAACTCGTCGATACGGTCATCTTCGAGGAGCTGACGAAGGGCGAAATCAACGAGCGGTCGCGTGCGGCGTATCTCCGGGTGATCGACGACCTCGTCGACGCCGGGGCCGAGGGGATCGTTCTCGGCTGCACCGAGATCGAGCTCCTCGTCGAGCAGTCCGATCGCCCCGACGTCCCGATGTTCGATACGACCGCCCTCCACGTCGAACGGGCGGTCGAATACAGCCTCGACGGCAGCGAGTGATCGCTCTGCCGCAGGGGTCTCCGGGTGGATTCAGCCGCACCGTTCGTCGAAACGGGTAGAGTTCGGGACGGAACCGAGACACGGTACAGAGACCCAGCCACAGAGCGGGTGTCAGACGGCGGGTCGTGTCCCCCGCTTTCGGGCGTGCCGTATCGATCAAGACAGCGAAACGGGTGCCGCGACAGATCGCGACCGAACCGTTTCTTCCCAGAAGCTGCCCGGGGGCAGAGAGCGACGATCGCCTTAGCGGATTGATGGAGTTAATACGGACGCGGAACTGACAGCCGCATATGCAGGAGGCCTGGATTCCCCTCGAGTGTGTAGCGTGTGGCGAAGAATGGGAATCGACACCGGCAGCGCTTCCGAAACCGGACGCGGAGTTCGATTGTCCGTACTGCGATGCTCGCTCTACCGTGAAATCCTTCCTGAAAACGCAAGCGGGGTTGAAGATTCTCAGGGAGTTCCACGGGGATCGGTCGGAGTGAACCTCGAATCCCTACGGGGCAGTCCGTTCCACTTTCGCCGAGGTCAGGTCACGCTTATTAGGACTCCGACGAAAGGGAGGCAAGTATATGCGGGACCGTTCGGCGCTCGAGATACTTTCCGTGCCGGCTGCGACGCTGAAGGGACTCTCCCAGCCGGCGGTTCGGGACGCGGTGTCGTATTTTCGGCCGGACGGGATCGTCGTTCCGGGGCCACGCGACGTGCGAGCGTTCGCGGCGGTTCGGGATGCGGTGCAGGACATCCCCATCGTATGTCCGCAACTCGGCCACGATAGCGAAGGGATCCAGCATTACCGGTACGTCGCAGGTGGAGAGACGGGGCTACGCGAGACGGCGCAGTCTGTCCCACCGGCCGAGGCGATCGACGTGCTCGCGGTACAGCGGGCGGACGTATTACCCCGGTTGCAGTCACAGTTGGAGTCCGGCGACCGCACGACCGGTACGGAGGGTGCGACCTTTCTGATGGTTCCGGAGCTCTCGGTGAACCTGAACACGACGGCGCTTTCGACGACGCTGCCGCACGGAGACGTCCTCGGGGAGATCTCTGCGGGTCGGGCGGAGCCGCTGACGGTCTTGGCGGGCGGACAGCCGGCCGATTACCACCACGTCTGGTCGCTGTCGTTTCGACACACGTCGATCGACGTTCCGATCGCGGGGCTGGGTGCGAGCGAACGGGGAGCGTCGAAGCTCGCACAGTGTACGTGTACGGCCTCGGGGACAGTCGCCGCGGAGACGGTCAGCGGCGACGCGTTCGGACTGCGCGCGCTATATGGGGTGGGGGAGAGGACCGAAGAACGATTGCTCGATCGGGGCTGTCGAACGCCCGCGGACGTGCGTGATCTCCCGGTCGAAGACCTCGGGTCGCTGTCGGGGATCGGGCGGACGACGGCCGAAAAGCTACACGCCCACGCGGACGTGATCGCGTCGGGCGAGCCGTTGTTGCTATCGAACAAGACGCCGGTGAAGACGCGCGGTAACCGACCACCGCTGTGTCTGGATATCGAGACGGACGGACTGTCGCCGACCGTCATCTGGCAGATCGGCGTCTACGATCCGGCGGCGGACCGCCACCAGTCGTTCATCGAGCGTGAAGATCCGACGGAGCCGAGCGCGGTGCTGGAGGCGTTCGTGACGTGGTTTCTCGCCAACCACGACGATCGGACCGTCCTGACGTGGAACGGATACGGCTTCGATTACCCGTTGCTCGAGCAGTTTCTCCGCCGGTACCACCCGGAGTACGTCGAGGCCTGGAATGCGGTCTGGAAGTACGATCTATACAAGTGGGCCGTTCGCGACGGGAACGCCTTACTTCCGGGGCGGACGAACCGGCTGGACCACGTCGCCCGCGCGCTCGGCCACGACGGCGCGGGAACCGGACTGACGGGAGCGCAGACGGCCGCGGCGTATCAGCGGTTCATGCGGGCGCCGGACGATCCGGCCTCGGAACCCGACTGGGAGCGACACGAGCGGTACTGTGAGGACGATTGCCGTGCGCTTTGGCACGTCTACGAAGCGATCGCAAAGGCGGAGCGTCGAGACGTGACCGATAGCGGGACCGGCGGCGCGGCCGGCCAACAGTCCGGCCTGACGGATTTTTGAACGTGATCGAGACACATGAGTGAACGCGACAACACCACCGACACCGAGACGGGGATCGGAACCGACGGCGAACGGCTCGTGGAGTCGTTCCCGCGGGCGAGTCTGACAGCTGAGTCGGAGTACGTCTCCGTGATCGACCTGCCGGCGCGGGAAGCGCGGACGAGGCCGACCGACGGGGTGCTGCGGCCGATGTTGGCCTCGCCGTACCCCTTCGAACTGTTCAGTCATCAGGCGGCGGCGCTGGACGCGCTCGACACGGGGGAGAACGTCGCCGTAACGACCTCGACGTCGAGCGGCAAGACGCATATCTACGGCCTACAGATCGCCCGAAACCTCCTCGATGCGGGCGTCATCGCCGAGGACGGAACTCGTGTGGCGGAGACGAACCGGACTTCGACCGCGCTGTGTGTGTACCCGATGAAGGCGCTGACGACGGACCAACGGGAGTCTCTCGATTCGCTGTACGACGATCTCGGGCTGGACATCCGGGTGCGGACCTACGACGGGGACACGCCGAAATCGGAGCGACGGGCGATCCGGGAGGAGGCGGACGTGATCCTGACGAACTTCGCGGCGTTGAACGTCTATCTCGAACACCACGACGGGTGGAGCCGGTTCTACAGCGCCTTGGAGCTCGTGGCGATCGACGAATCCCACACCTATACCGGGATTCAGGGGATGCACGCGGCGTGGATCCTGCGCCGGATGCGACGTGTCGTCGACTACTGGGGCGGGGACCCACAGTACGTACTGACGTCGGCGACCATCGGGAACCCCGGCGAGCACTCCGCGACGCTCATCGACGGGTCGGTGAGGGTTATCGACGAGGACGGTTCACCGCGCGGACCGCGGGATCTCGTCCTGTGGAACCCGCCCGCGAAAAAACAGACGCAGGACGTCGATCCGGCCGATCAGCCCTTCGCCGAAACTGACGGGACGAACGACGGTGGATCCGGAGACGACGAAAGCGACGGTGAGGGGACGGTGATCCCCGATCGGGTGCCGGCGAGCGTAGAGGCGCCGAAGGTGTTCAGCCACCTCACGGCACAGGACGTACAGACGCTGCTGTTCTGTCCGAGTCGGAAACTCACCGAGCTCGGCGTCCAGCGCGCCAGAGAGCACCGACGGAACAACCGGCGGGCGTACGGACGGGACGGAACGGCGCCGAGCATCGAACCGTACAACGCCGGGTTCGGGCGGCGGACGCGACACTCGCGGGAACACCAGTTCAAAACGGGAGTCATCGACGGGTTGGCGACGACGTCAGCGCTGGAGTTGGGGATCGACATCGGCGAGCTGGACGCGACGGTGTTGATGGGTTATCCCGGACAGCGGCAGTCGTTCCGGCAGCGGATCGGTCGCGCCGGTCGGGGAGGGACCCGCAGCCTCGCGGTCATGGTCGCGGATCACCGAACGCTCGATCAGTACGTCGTCACCCATCCCGAGTATCTGCTCGAGAACGACGTCGAAGACGCGGTCGTGGACACGACGAACAACGCGGTGTTCGCGACGCACGTTCTCTGTGCCGCCGACGAGATCGCACTCGATGACGCCGACATAGGCGAGTTCGCCGAAGCGGGGCGGTTACGCGCGGCCGTACGGATGTGGCGGGAAGCGGGGTTCCTCGACGGGTATCTGGACGCGGCCGTACACTACTCCGGGCCGGGGCGCCCCCAGACCAGGGTGAACCTGTACGGAACGGACGAGACGGACTTCCAACTGAAGATCGCCGGCGACGGAGGTTCTGCCGACGGGAACGTCCCCGAAGGTCTGGATCTAGAGCCGGTGGAGCGAAACCGCGCGTACCGGGATTATCACGAAGGCGCGGTGCGGCTGATCGGGGGCCAGCAGTTCGAGATCCTCAACGTCGACGAGGACCGCCCACAGCCGGTGATCGAAATAGAGCCGGTCGATCGCGAGTACTACACGCAGACGCGCTACGACGTGAACGTTCTGGACGCAACGTCGGAGGAGAGCCGCGAGCGAAACGGGTTCACGCTGCATTTCGGCCGCGGGACCGTGCTGGTTCACCACCACTCCTACGACCAGAAGTACGTCGGGAACGGCGAGGCCAAGGAGCTGATGATTCCGACGGAAAGCCCGCCGATCCGAACGGAGACACAGCTCTGTTGGATCGAGGTCCCCGAGGACGTCGAGGGCGCGCTGGTCCGGAAGTACCGTGACTACGGGGTCGAGACGGGCGTCGATCCGGAGGACGCGGATCCGCCGCATCTGGGATACGTCGCGGGGCTACACGCCGCGGAGCACGCGACGATCCAGACTGCGCCACTGGAACTCCGCGTGGACAAGCAGGATCTCGGCGGGCTCGCCACGCTCGTTCTCGATACGCACTTCGCCCGATCGGATCACGACGACGCGCCGGAAGGGCCCGGGAAATCGCTCGAAGCCGCAGAACACGCCCTCGAACGGCGCGGCCGGGAACTCGACGAGCGCGCCTCCTCGGGGTGGTTCATCTACGACGGGGTCGAGGGAGGGCTCGGGTTCGCACGGGCGATCTACGAGAACTTCGAGTCCCTCGCCGAACGGGCGCGGGATCAGTTGCGGGACTGTCAGTGCGGACAACCGAACGGCTGTCCGGCGTGTACCTTCGACGAGAACTGCGGGAACGACAACATGCCGTTACTTCGGGAATCCGCCGTCGACGTCCTCGATCAGTTCCTCGGGGACGCCGACCGCGAGGCAATCGCGGAGTATCTGCCCGACGACGAGTACGGCGGCGAGCGACGGCCCGTTATTTTCTACTCGTGACGTCCCCACATATTCGATCCAGCCGTTCGAGCATTCGACGACGTTCGCGGTGTGTGAAACCTCGACACTGCTCGGGTATCGGAACGAAGGGGAAGCAAAACGAGCCCGCCGGGCGCTGCTCCGGCTGTCGAACGAATCGTTCGTTGGGGCGTGAAGTGGTCGAAATCGCCGTCCCGAAAGCGGTCGTTCGCGGTTACGGACTGTTAATCGGATCGATAATAGTATCGGATCCGAGACACTACGTCTGAAGAGATCCCCTTGGGACCGCTTCCCACGCCACGGTAACTCCGAATCCCTTGTGGATAGGAGTAACGGCGGTCTGGCCCCGTCCCCAGAAATCAAAGATTTCTGATGGGCTGCACGAGAACTCCGTTCTCGGAAACGCCA